>JBDKHK010000103.1:0-36346 GCA_039797705.1 Bacteroidota bacterium | reverse complement strand
TGGGGAGGGGAATTTTGTGGGAAATGTAATAATTAAAAGTAATCCGAAGGGTTCACAATCAGAATCATATTTAGCTGGCTTACATGAATATCTTATAGTTTTTTCACGAGATATTATGCATTGCGATATTATTGGTCATAAACTATCTGATAATATGATTAGTGAGTATAAATATATAGAAAATGATCAAAGTTATAGACTTTTAGGGTTAAGGCAAAGAGGTGGGTTTTGGAGAAGGAGTGAAAGACCAAATTTGTTTTTTAAAATTTATATTAACCCTAAAACAGGAGACGTTTCAACTCAAGGTGATAGTATTTTTTCCGAATTTGTTATTCCTATTCAACCTACTACGGGAGAAGAGGGTACATGGAGATGGAGTAAAGAAAAAATTAATAATAGTTCAGAAGAACTTATAGCTAAAAAAGTTAAGAGAAAAGATATCGAAGAATGGGATATATTCCAGAAGGACTATCTAAGTAAAGGTGGCGAAAAACGAACAAAAGCAAAATCAATATGGGATGAAAAACAAATAAATTATCAAAATGGCACTATTGAAATTAAAAATTTATTGACTAGTGGGAGTTTTGATTATCCTAAACCTGTTTATTTATTGCAACGTTGTATGGAAATGCTCAATTTTAATCATAACGACATCATCCTCGATTTCTTCTCCGGTTCCGCCACAACCGCCCATGCCGTTATGCGACTCAACCAAGAAGATGGAGGCAATCGTAAATTCATCATGGTGCAGCTGCCCGAAGCTACCGATGAAAAAAGCGAAGCCCACAAAGCCGGCTATAAAAATATCTGTGAGATAGGGAAAGAAAGGATACGAAGAGCGGGGAAAAGTCTGAACCATGATTCACTTGATTCTCCTGATGACCATGATTTGAAAAAGGATTCTAATACGCCTAATTTATTCTCCAATAATCAAGGCAATCAAGAAAATACTTCTAATCAAGGTTCAGACAATGGTTCAGACACCGGTTTCCGTGTTTATCGCCTCGATTCGTCCAATATGAAAGACGTGTATTATCGTCCGCAGGATTTCCAGCAAGACCAAATGGCACTGTTTGCCGATAATGTAAAAGAAGATAGAACCGCCGAAGATTTGCTCACGCAAGTGATGTTGGATTGGGGTTTACCACTATCGTTGCCTATGGAGCGCAAAACCATTGCAGGAAAGGAAGTGTTTGCCGTAGCTGGCGATTCACTTTATGCTTGTTTTGATAAGGATGTTGATGAAACTTTTGCCAAAGAAATAGCCAAAGAAAAACCATTGCGAATTGTATTCAAAGACAGTAGTTTTAAAGATGATACCGCCAAAGAGAACGTGAAACAGTTGTTGAAGCAGTTGAGTGCCGAGACGGAGATGAGGGTGATTTAAAATTTGAAACACATAGGCACATAGAAAACATAGATTATTTTACTATGTGCCCTATGTTTCTATGTGTTTAAAAAAATAACTATGCGTTTAATTGACAATATAAATATCCGTCTCGCCGATGAACTCAAAGTCGGTATTCAAAAGAAGAGCAAATTAGCGATTGCGGCTTCCTCTTTTTCTATTTATGCTTTTGAGGCTTTGCGAAAAGAGTTAGAAAGTGTGGACGAACTGCGTTTCATCTTTACTTCGCCTACTTTTTTGCAGGAAAATTTTAAACGAGAATTTCCTAAATTCTATATTCCGCATTTGTTTAAAGAAGCTGATTTGTGTGGTGGTGAATTTGAATTGCGTTTACGTAACCAGCTCACTCAACGTGCTATTGCCAAAGAATGTAGCAAATGGGTAAAAGCCAAAGCGAAGTTTAAATCCAATAAAAATTTGGAATTTCAGCTGCAAGGCATGGTACATACCCAAAATGAAAACCAACAAGATGTGGCTTGGACAAATGTGCAAGGTTTTACCCAACCCGATTTGGGATTAGTACCTAAAAAAGGATTTCCAACTATGATACAAGAATTGGAATTCCCCAACAGTCAAGCGTATTTGGAGTATTTCAATCAGATTTGGGAAAACGAAGAATATTTGGAAGATGTAACTCAAAAAGTACAGCAATATTTCGAAAAAGCCTTTCAAGAAAACAATCCGGAATTTATTTATTTTATTACACTCTATAATATTTTCAATGAGTTTATAGACGATTTGAATTTTGATAATCTGCCCGATGATAAAATAGGATTTAAAGATACTGAAATATGGAACCGTCTATTTAATTTCCAAAAAGATGCGGTGGTGGGTGCTATCAATAAGTTGGAAAAATACAAAGGCTGTATTTTAGCCGATAGTGTGGGGTTGGGAAAAACATTTTCGGCATTGGGCATTATCAAATACTACGAAATGCGCAACAAAGATGTGTTGGTACTTTGTCCAAAGAAATTGGAAGACAACTGGAATACCTTTCGCCACAACGATAAAAACAATATTTTAGCCAAAGACCGTTTTAATTATGATGTGCTTTTTCATACGGATTTGTCGAGAGAAACAGGCATGAGCAACGGCAGAAATTTGGCCAATGTAAATTGGGGCAATTATGGTTTGGTGGTTATTGATGAATCGCACAATTTCAGGAATGCAGGTTTGACTTTTTCCGATAAAGAAAACCGTTACCAAGCATTGCTTCGCAAAGTTATTCAAGAAGGTATAGAAACCAAAGTATTGATGCTTTCGGCAACGCCTGTTAATAACCGCTTTAACGATTTAAAAAACCAATTGGCTTTGGCATACAAAGGCGATGCAGAAAATATTAACGGCAAGTTGGACACTAATTTCGGTATTGATACGGTTTTTAAGAAAACACAATCGGCATTTAATACGTGGTCGAAAATGGACTTGACAGAACGAACCGCCGAAAAACTATTAGATATGTTGGATTTTGATTTCTTTGAAATATTGGATTCACTGACTATTGCCCGTTCCCGAAAACACATTACTTCGTATTACGACACTTCAGATATTGGCAAGTTCCCAGAAAGAAACAAACCACTTTCTTTGCGTTGTGCCTTGACGCAAAATAACGCATTGACCTATGAACACATAGCAGGGCAATTGGATTTAATGAATTTATCGGTATATGCGCCTTTGAGTTATTTATTACCCAGTCAAAAGCAGAAATATGCCGATGTGTATGACAAACAAACTAAAGGAGGAAGACTAACACAGACAGATCGAGAAGGTAATTTAAAAATCCTGATGCGCATTAATTTATTGAAACGATTGGAGAGTTCCGTAGATTCTTTTCGAATAACGCTTTCAGGAATTTTAGAGCAGATTAAAAGCACTTTAAAATTTTTAGAAAAAGGAAACAATGAAGAGTGGAGCGGCACGCATTATTCAGCCGAAGAAAACAACGAAAATTTTGATTGGGAAGCACAGTGGGGCGATGAAGAAAATACGATTGGTCGTAAAGTAAAAGTACATTTGAATGATTTGGATAAAATACGATGGAAAGAAGATTTGAATAACGATTTAGAAGTATTCTCAAACTTATTTAAAGAAGTAGAACAAGTTTTTCCTGCCAAGGATTTTAAGCTACAAACCTTACTTTCTGAAATGGAAAATAAGATTGAAAAACCTTTCAATACCAACAATAAAAAAATCATTATTTTCACCGCTTTTGCCGATACTGCTGAGTATCTGTATGAGAATATCCATAAACATTTTAAAGAGAAATATCAATCAAACACGGCTTTGATAACCGGTTCAAGAAGAACAAGTTCTACTAAAAACATTCCTTCCGATTTGAATACTTTGCTTACTTGTTTTTCACCTTTATCCAAAAGCAAAGAACTGCTGTTTCCTAATTTGAAAGAAGAAATAGATATTTTAATTGCTACAGATTGTATTTCCGAAGGTCAGAATTTACAAGATGCTGATTATCTCATCAACTACGATATACATTGGAATCCGGTGCGTATTATTCAGCGTTTTGGGCGTATTGATAGAATTGGTTCAAAAAACGATACCATCACTTTAGTAAACTTTTGGCCCGATATTACTTTGGATAGTTACATCAATCTAAAGCAAAAAGTAGAAGATAAAATGTTGATTACCGACCTTTCAGCAACGGCAGATGATAACATACTTTCAGAAAATCAAAAAGAATTGGAATACCGCAAATTGCAATTGCAAAAACTGCAAGATGAGGTGACAGATTTGGAGGATTTAAGAGAAGGGATTGATATTACCGACTTAGGATTAAATGATTTTAGAATTGATTTATCAAATTTCTTCAAAACCTATGGCGAATTAAAGGATATTCCAGAGGGTTTACATGCTGTAGTTCAATCAACAGAAACTCTAAAACCCGGTGTGATTTATGTGTTGAAAAATATCAATAGCGAAGTTAATATCAATAAATTGAACCGCTTGCATCCTTATTATTTAGTGTATATCGGTGAAGATGGAAAACTAATCCAACGCCATGTAGATTCCAAAAAGACACTCGATGCCATGCGTGCTTTAGCCAAAGGGAAAACAGAACCTTTGATGGATTTATGCAAAAACGTAGAACAAGAAACGGATGATTATCATAATATGAAAAAATATTCAGATTTACTGCGAACCTCCATTAGCACTATTTTAGACGTGGAAGAAGAAAAAGAAGTGTTGAGTTTACTCAAAGCCGGTGGCACCATTTCGAGCAAAAACCAATTTAAAGGCATGGAAGATTTTAAGTTAATTTCGTTTTTGATAGTGAAATGAAACAATTACGAATTACGAATTAAAAATTACAGATTAAAAATTACGAATTAAAAATTACGAGTAGTTTCAAAAGGATTATTTAGCAGATTAAATCATATAATATTATGGCATATCAAATTGAGATATTCAAATCAGAAGAGGGCATTGAAGTAAATATTGCTATAGAAAATGAAATGGTATGGGCTACTCAGAAACAAATGGCTCAAATTTTTGCGACTACGCCACAAAATATTACACTTCATTTAAAGCATGCATATAAAGAAGGCGAGATTGAAATATCGTCAACTTGTAAGGAATACTTACAAGTTCAAATTGAAGGAAATCGAAGTGTAAAACGAAAGCAACTTTTATATAATCTTGATGCAATTCTTTCAGTCGGTTATAGAGTAAATTCTAAGCGAGGCACGCAATTTAGACAATGGGCGACTCAAAGATTAAAAGATTATTTAGTGCAGGGCTTTGCTATCAATGAAAAGCGATTGGCACAGAAAAACCAGGAAGTGGAATATTTGAAAACGGGATTACGGATTCTTAATCGTGCATTAAATGAACAATTGGATAAGGAAGAATTTGAAATGCTTCGTGTATTTGCAAAAGGATTAACATTATTAGACGATTATGATCATGAACAATTAGATGATAAAGGATTAACTAAAACTAAAACGCTCTATCCAAAGTATGAAGATTATATGAAGCTCATTCAGACTATGTATTCAGAATTTGAATCGGGTGTTTTTGCCAAGCTCAAAGATGATGGGTTTTATAGTTCTATTGGTCAAATTGCTCAAAGTTTTGGAGAGGAGGAACTGTATCCAAGCCTAGAAGAGAAGGCAGCTAATTTATTATATTTTATTACCAAAAACCACTCTTTTGTAGATGGGAATAAGAGGATAGCAGCAGCCTGTTTTCTTTATTTTTTAGATAAAAATGATGCTTTAGTATCTAAAAACGGAGAACCGATAATAGATAATGCAAGTCTGGCATCGCTCACACTTTTTATAGCCAATAGCCGAACAGAAGAAGCGGAAGTAGTGAAGAAATTAGTTATTAGTGTGCTGAATAGAAATAAATAGATTTAATTACAAAACAAAGTTCAGCGAAATCAAATAGATTCGTATTTAAAAGATTCGTAATTCATAATTTTTAATTCATAATTGAAAAAATGTTTAATCTCCCAAAATCAACAGAAGTCAATCGTGTTATACCCAAAAACACATTTGATTCTTACACAAATACCAAACAAAAAAAACTGTTTACTGATAGCGTTTTGCGTATTACTTGGAAAAATAAAATTTCCTTAGAAACGACTAATTTAGGTAAAAAAGAGATAGAAGAAATTCAGGTTTTTGATATAGAGTTGAAAGAAAAAAAAGACATTAAAGAACTTTTGAATATCATTCAAAGAGCTATTCCCTATCACATTATTTTTAGAATTTATTTTGACCAAGAGCATTATTTTACGACAGCAGCCAAACATAGCAAAGCCAATAATGAAAACGAAGCGGTGATTGATTATACTTTTACTTCGGAGTGGATGCCAACTGAAGAAAATCCATATTCAATTGAATTAAAGAACGACTTAGATGGGGTGTTTAAGCATTTTTGTGAACATTTTTCAGATATAAAAACTACATCTATCACTCATTTGGTAAAAAAACAAATAGAACAAGATAAGTTATTACGAGAAATAGAACATTTAAAAAGCCAGATAGCTAAATGCAAACAATTCAACCAGAAAGTGGAATTTAGTTTAAAATTGAAAGCCCTAAAAAAACAGATAAATTCTATTTCCTAACTAAGCAACGGTTATTCCACCCTTAACATAGGTCAATGAAATTTCTTGCAGTAGATCATTGACAACGAGCCTCTATCTGTTGTAATTTTACAATATAAAAAATACACAAACAATTGGAATGAATTTTGTGTATAATTAAGATTCTATTGTAAACATTAAATAATTAGACATGAAAAAAACATTTGTATGGTTGATGGCAGTAATGAGCGTAGTAATGCTGCAAGCGCAAACCCCTAAAACAGTATGGAATTTAGACAAGTCACATTCCTCTGTTTCATTTTCAATTGCTCACATGGTAATTTCTGAAGTAGAAGGAAAATTTACAGATTTTAATGCTGATATTAAATCCGACAAACAAGATTTCACAGATACAAAGGGTTCTTTTACGGTTGTATTAAACAGTGTAAATACGGGCGTTGACAAAAGAGATGCTCATTTGCGTAGTGCTGATTTTTTTAATGTAGAAAAAAATCCGAACATGACTTTCGTTATTAAAAAGATGACAAAAGTAAATAGCAAAGCATATAAAATAACAGGTGATTTGACATTAAATGGAATAACAAAAACTATCACATTAGATGCAAAACACGGTGGTGTTATTAAAGATCCGTATGGATTAACACGTGCAGGATTTACAGTTACCGGTGAAATAAACCGATATGATTTTGGCTTAAAATACAACGCAGTTTTAGAAGCTGGTGGATTAACCATAGGCAAATCTGTGAAAATAAAAATCAATTTGGAATTAACCAAAGCATAAAAATATTTTGGAAATTTTTGTTGTGGCGCAGCCTTCGGCTGCGCCACTTTTTTTATCTTTTAAAAAACATTAAAACTACAATCCAATCTTCTAACTCAATTTTCTTTGCCTTTTATTTTCTATAAAAATCAAAATAAGTATGATTCCCAGTGAAACCATAGAGGAGGAATATGTTCCAAGATTCATTCCTCCTTTTTCTATTGGCTTCGTAAGGAAATCACCAAAGGTTGCACCAAATGGTCTTGTAAATACAAACGCTATCCAAAATAAAAGTATGTGATTTATTTTGGTATAATAATGCAAAATCACTACTAATAAAATAATAGTTCCGGTGATGACAGCACCCAACAAATAACTTAGTCCTAAGTTGTCACTCAAAAAATCTCCAAAGGCAGTTCCTAAACTATTTGAAAATAAAATAGCTATCCAGTACAACGTTTCTTTTGCCTTTTCAGATATAGGATAAACTTCTAAATTTTTATATTTATAATACCAAAACAACAATGTAGAAGCTAAAAGAGTAGCCAATAAAAGACTGCCAAAGGCGTATCCAAGGTGTAGGCTTCTATCAATAAAATCTGATATTTCAGTTCCTAAAGTAGTAGTGCCAACAATGACAAACCAATAAATTATAGGAATGTATTTCTTTACAAATAATTGAACGCCAAGTATCATTAAAAAAAATGTTAGCGTTATTCCAATACCTGTTAAATAGCCCAAATTTAACGTCATGGAAATAAAATCTCCCAAGGTTTCTCCCAAGGTGGTGGCTACAATTTTTATCAACCAAAACAGTAGCGTTATCTCTGCTACTTTATTTATCTTATTGTTTTCCATAATGTATATTTATGCATGACTGAATAAAAAATATTTTATAAAATATTTACTTCATGTTAATCAAAAAAGTGTTTTAATTCCAGTGAAAAAAATTTGTAATCCTACACAAAAAATTAAAAATGCAGAAATCTGATTAATTGCTTTCTTTCCATTATCCCCTAATTTATGAATAATAATTTTAGTATTGCTATATGAAACATAAACCAGCACACACATAATAAAAATAGCTATTACAATGGACAAGGTATTTAATAAATAAGCAGTCCAATTTGCATTTGCACTGTGCGCACTCAGTGTAAAAACCACTGAAATTGTTCCTGCGCCCGTAGTAACTGGAAAGGTTAATGGGTAAAACAAATTTTCTGCAACATTAAAATTCTCTGTATTGGATTTGTCTGTTTTTTCATTTTTATCACCAGACAGTAATTCCCATCCCATTTTGCAAATCATAATGCCACCAGCCACTTGAATGACCGGAATGGAGATTCCAAATAACTCTAATATCCAATGTCCAATAAACAATGAAATAACACAAAAAGCAAAAGCGTATATGGTGATTTTTTTGATGGCATTTTTTCTTTCATCATCCGGTAGTTTTGACAAATATGGATTGACCATAAATGCAGATCCAATTGGATTTACCACCGGAAACAAAGCAACAATTCCTATAAAAAGTAAATGAACAAAAGTATGTGTTGGATTAAACATAATTTCTTTGTTGAATCGTAATTATAAATGTAAATATAGAATTAGAAACAATCACTTAAAAAATCATAATTTTTAGAACAACATCAATTTGCAAATGAAGCATAAAGCGTTTGGGCTATTTCTGCAATAACCGATTCTGCCGTTTCCATGGAGGCTTTGGTATCTGAAATAAAAATGGCAACTGCCAAATGTTTTCCATTGGGTAATTCAATAATTCCACAATCATTTACGGCTGCAGTCATTCCATCTTTTGAATTGGAAGTGCCCGTTTTATGGGCTACTTTCGTTCCTTTTGGTAATAATTTTATTATTCTATTTTTTCCGGTAGTGGTTTCCAGCATGACTTGGTATAAATAATCGGTATTATTTTTTGACAACAATTTGCCTGTATAAAATTTTTCTAATATCAATGTCATAGCATTCGGAGAACAAACATTTTTGTATTGATTTTTCCACTTTCGACCCATCGTAACTTCATCGTATTTTATTTCTATATCCTCCACGCCGTTCTTATTTATAAATTTTGCAATGTCTTTGGGTTTTCCAATTTGATGAATCAATGCATCGCAAGATATATTGTCACTTTGCGAAACCATATAGCGGATTAATTTATCAAAAGTAATATTGATATTGCCTGTATAAAAAGAATCACGCTGGGTACTTTCGGTATAATTTTTTAAATCATGTAGAGTAAAATGAATTTTATGTTGCAAGGAAAATTCATTTTTGTCAATACGGTTTAATACTGCCAAAGCAATAGGGAATTTGAAAACACTTTGCATAGCGCACATTTCATCTCCATAATAGTTAAAATAACTACTGTCTTCTATCAATCTGGCTGATACACTTACTTTTCCTTCTGCCTTGATTGCAATGTTATGGATATTTGTCCAAAGAGAATCGTTACTTCCATAAATAGCAAATGGAAACAGGAAAAAGATTATAAATAATTTTTGACGAGTCATATTTTTTTATTTTTTTTGTAAAAAGGGAACGATAAGATTTTAATCGTATTTAAAGATACTACTTTAAAATACGCACATTATATTATTCCAAAAAAAGTTATGAAAAAACCGCATTAATCAACAAAATGTAGTTTGTAAAATATAATCTAAAAAATCAAAAATTTATTTTATCTTGCTGTATAAAATTAATATTTATTCAAGTATTAATTTGAATTAAATCATAAAACATAAACCATGAAAAAATTACTATTTATTCTCAGTATTTTATTTCTTTCAATCTTAGAAATAAATGCATCTCCAATAGATGAAAATACCGCCAAACAAGTGGCACAAAATTTCTTAAAAGAACGAATAAAATCATCCAACCTGAAATTAGGCACGGTATCTTTAAACTTATCCTACAAAGTATCTCCTCCTAAAAATACAGATGCTTTTAAAGAGGAGGTACCTCATACTTATTATTATGTATTCAACAATGAATCAGCCGAAGGATTTGTTATTGTAGCGGGCGATGATAATGTATTACCTATTTTAGGATATTCTTTAGATGGTTCTTTTACACAAAACAATATTCCATCAAACGTAGCCAAATGGTTAGAGGAATATAAAGCACAAATTCGAGATATTACAGAAAATGGCATTGAGGCAACACCTCAAATAGCAAATGAATGGATACATTATTCTTCCACTGCGTCCAATCTTATTTCATCTACAAATGAAACCAATGGCGTAAGCCCTTTGGTGCAAACCAAATGGAGCCAATCGCCGTATATCAACGCACTTTGTCCCAGTAATTCTGTAACGGGTTGTGTGGCAACCGCTATGGCACAGATTATGAAATTTTGGAATTTTCCTGCTACTGGTTCAGGATTTCATTCTTACAATCATGATAGATATGGCACCTTATCGGCAAGTTTTGGAAGCACTACTTACCAATGGGGTTCTATGCCAAACATGGTCAATAGCTCCAATAATGCCGTTGCTACTTTAATGTATCATTGCGGTGTGAGCGTAGATATGAATTATAGTCCTGAAAGTAGCAATGCTTACGTTATTTCAACTCAAAGTCCAATACAACATTGTTCAGAATATGCACTTAAAACATATTTTGGATATAAAAATACATTAAAAGGTGTAGAGAGAATCAATTACAGTCAAACACAATGGGTAAATTTATTAAAAACTGAATTGGATGCTGGCAGACCTATTTTATACGCAGGATTTGGCTCGGGCGGTGGGCATGCTTTTGTTTGCGATGGGTATGATAACAGCGACTATTTTCATTTTAATTGGGGCTGGGGTGGTGCGTATGATGGTTATTTTTCTATCAATGCCCTCAATCCAAGTGGAACAGGAACGGGCGGTGGTACTGGCGGATACAACAACGGTCATCAAGCAATCATTGGAATTGTTCCGGGCAGCAACAACGGCGGTGGCGGTGGTACTAATCCATTAGATTTACGTTTATATTCTGCTATTAATATGCCGAGTACTTCTATTTGGTTCAGAAGTCCATACAGCGTATCTGTTGATATTGGCAATTGGGGAATTGATAATTTTTCAGGACAAATTGGTGCCGCTATTTTTGATGCCAACAAGCGTTTTGTGGCATTTATGGAAACTAAAAACATTTCTTTACAAAGCGCAAAATATCAATCCTATACTTTTAATAATGGAGGGGATGCCATCTATGTACCGGGCATTTATTATGTTTCTTTATACTATAAAACCAGTACAAAAGATTGGACGGTTATTGCAGATGGGAGTTATACTAATTTAAAACAATTCAAGATAGAATATACCACAGATATAGAAACAAATTCTGCTTATAACTTTGTAACTGGCAATCTTATACAAGGAAAACCAGCTACTATAAATGTTGATGTATTAAACACCGGAAGTGGCACTTTTTATGGAAAATACAGAGTCAATCTTTCCAAATTAGATGGCAGCTGGGCGCAAGATATTCAAGTTGTTAATGAATCGAGCGGACTACCATATAACTATCATTACACCGGTGGATTAAATTTTTCAGGAACTATCACCGTTGAACCGGGCACTTATTTATTAGAAACAGCCTATCAAAGCAATGGCTCTTCATCTTGGTATTATGCAGGAAGTAAGAATTTTCAAAATCCAGTTTATGTAACAGTAAAAGCACCAGCATTATTACCCGATGTTTATGAAGTAAATAACACCATCAGCCAATCTTATACATTGCCCATTTCTTTTTCAGGAAATAGTGCTGCAAAAAATACAGTAGGCTCCAATATTCACATAGAATCAGACAATGATTTTTATAAAATAAATTTGCCAAGCGGTTATAAATACATCATTAATGCCAGACTTCATGATGCCTATAAAAGTGGCAATGGAATTACATATTCGGTAGATGCGATATTTTCCTATTCTACCAATAGCACCACTTGGTCTGATACGTATGACGATGTAATGCCTGGAAATATTACCATTCCGAATGGAGGAACAGTGTATTTTCATGTAGCACCTTATTTTGCAGGGGAAGTCGGAACTTATTTATTAGACTTATCTATTACCAGAGCAACTAATGTAGGAATAAAAGAAAATACATTAGCTAATAAAATAAAAATATATCCTAATCCAGCAAGTGAATTTATCCATATCGAATTAGATAAAGTATCTGAAATTTCGACAATAGATATTTTTAATATGGAAGGACAACAAGTATTTTTATCAAATATAATGAACAATGACAAGGTGCTCAAAATTCCATTACAAAGCCTTCCAAATGGTGTTTATTTTGTTCGTTTAATTTCAAAGGAAGGATCAATACAAGTAGAAAAAATTTTGAAAAACTAATTTTTATTATTTCATAAATAGCAAGTTTATTAAAGAATAAAGATTAAAAAAAGCATTAAAAAAATATACAAAATATTTCGTGTGCGTCTGCATTAAAAGAAAATGATACTAAATCCTTATTTATGTATTATTAAAAATACGAAATTCAAGGAGCAACTTTTATTTAACCTGTATTGCTTTTTATCTATGTATATTTGAAAATATTCATTGTAAACCAACTTATTTACCATGCAGGAATTGACTGATTTTTTTAACCAACTGGCAAGTGAATTTGAATTACCTCTTAAAAATCCTGTTCTAATATTCTCTTTGATTTTATTTATCATTTTACTTTCACCCATTCTTCTAAGAAAATTAAATATACCGGGGATTATAGGTTTAATTATTGCTGGTGTAATTATCGGTCCGCATGGTTTAAATATCCTTGCAAACGACTCAGCGATTAAACTTTTTTCAACTATAGGTTTATTATACATCATGTTTATTGCCGGATTAGAATTAGACATGAATGAATTTAAAGCCAATAAAAACAAAAGTTTAGTTTTTGGTTTTTTTACATTTATTATACCAATAGCCATAGGCTTTCCGGTGTGTTATTATTTACTTCAATATAGTTTTGATACCAGCTTTTTAACGGCAAGTATGTTTGCCACACATACTTTAGTAGCATATCCAATTATTAGTAAATTTGGTATTTCTAAAAATCAGGCAGTGGCCGTTACTGTTGGTGGAACTATCCTAACAGACACTGCGGTACTGATTATTTTGGCAGTAATAATGGGAAAAAGCCAAGGCAATTTAACACAGGAATTTTGGATAAGATTAGGAGTTTCCTTAGCAATTTTTACAGCTATTATGTTTTTAATTATTCCCCGAATTGCAAAATGGTTTTTTAGAAAATTAGAAAGTGAAAAACACTCTCATTATATATTTGTTCTTTCCGTTGTATTCTTTGCTGCTTTCTTAGCAGAAGTAGCGGGAGTAGAACCTATCATTGGTGCGTTCGTTGCCGGATTAGCACTTAACAAACTCATTCCTCATTCCTCCGCTTTAATGAATAGGATAGAATTTATTGGGAACTCCTTATTCATTCCATTTTTCTTAATTAGTGTAGGAATGATTGTAAATATCAGTGTTATTTTAAAAGGGCCAATGGCGCTTATTGTGGCAGGTACACTTACTTTAATTGCCATTGTAGGAAAATGGCTTGCTGCATTCATTACACAATTAGTTTTCAAATATTCCAAAGCACAAAGAAATTTAATTTTTGGATTGAGTAGTGCGCATGCTGCAGCAACCTTAGCTATCATCTTGGTTGGTTATGAAGCAGGAATTTTAGATGAAAATATTTTAAATGGAACCGTGATACTTATTTTGATAACTTGCATCATCGCATCTTTTGCTGCTGAAAATGCTGCTAAAGAAATTGTGATAGAATCAGAAGATAATGCTGCTGAACTACTGAAAGAAAAAATTCAAAGCGAACATATATTAATACCAATTGAAAATGCATTAAATGTTGAAAAAACTTTAGAATTTGTTACATTAATAAAAAACAAAAAATCTGCAAATCCAGTATCCGTGCTTACGGTGGTTTCCAATGATGAAGAAGCAGAAGTTAATATCTTAAAGAATAGAAATAAATTAGAGGAATTTGTAAAACAAGCGGCTGCTTCCGAAACAAAAGTAAATATTATTACTACGATAGATCACAATGCTGCAAGCGGCATCAGTCGTATCTCTAGAGAAATAATGGCAGATATTATCATCTTAGAATGGCCCCGCCAAACCGGATTTATTGACAAATTGATAGGTGAAAAAATTGATAGCATTTTAAACAATACAGACAAGAGCCTGTTTATATCATATTTTAAAAAACCTATTGTTCTTAATAAAAGAATTTTGGTAGCCGTGCCGCCATTTGCTGAGTATGAAAATGGTTTTGGTTTATGGCTGACAAAAATTGCAATATTAGCACAAGAATTGAGTATCTCCGTTCAAATATATAGCAATGCATCCACCATGAAATCTATAGAACGGTTTTCAAAACAAGCTAAATTGACAGCACCCATTTCGTATCATACCTTTATCGATTGGGATGATTTTTTGGTGCTTTCAAGAAATATTAATGAAGACGATTTACTTGTTCTCGTTTCTGCAAGAAAAGGTGCTACTTCATATATGGGTGCTTTAGATAAAATACCTGCTAAACTTGACAAATATTTTGCTTCTAATAATAGATTAATTATTTACCCTCAGCAATACAATAGCGATGCAATGATAGAGCAATACAATGATTTTTCGGCAGAGCCTTTAAATAAAAGTATCGAAGCTGTACAAAAAATCAGCAAAGGAATTGGAACAATATTTAAGGGTAAAAAATAATTTTTTTAATACTTAATAGGAAGAGTAATATAACAATTTATTTCTTTTCCATTTTGTGTACCCGGTGTCCATTTGGGCATTCCATCTACCAACATAATGGCTTGTAAATTAAAAGCTGGATTATCAGATTTTACAACAACCGGATTTTTTGCATCTCCTAAGGTATTGATATAAAATTTCATAACAACAGTAGCATGCTTTCCTACGAGTGTATCGGGAATAAATGCCGTATTGGATGCAATATATTCTTTCAAGCCTGCATCCCCATCAGGGAATTGCGGCATTATCTCTGCTTTACCTAAAATAACAGATTCATCATCTATCGTGGATGTGGGTGTTATTGCTTCTGGCGCTCCAATATTTCTATACAAATAAGGACGTGCGACAGAATCTTTGCGGCGTTCTTCTGTCATCATTTTATCCACATCGCCGCCATATTTATTATATAGAATATCATTTTTTGGCGATGCTACTTTAGGTGGTTTAAAACCTGTTAATCCAAAAAATAGAAGCAAACAAAATAGTGATATATTTATTTTTGATGACATATTAAAAATTTACTCAAACTTAGGCAAAAACTACGCCAAAAACAATGTTACTATTTATCATAATAATAAGAAAAACTATAATTAATAATAGAAAAGATGCCGTAGGCTGCAAAAAAATAAATAAAATCTATTCCTCGAATTTCTTTAGAAAGGATTATATAAAAAATAATGATGGCTCCCGTTAAAATAAATTTAATGATAATGGCAGATAAATTTCCGCCCACATGGGTTGCACTGTCTTTTTTGTGAACGTTACTAACGATAAAAAAATAAATAAACGAAATAAACGCAACACTCATCGTCATTCCATAAAATGCGGGCATTGATTTTGTTGGAATCAGTATTCCAGCCAATAAAAAAAATATTGTTGTAAAAAGTAAAGTTAGCAACCACTTTAAGTACATTGTCTTATTGGGATAATTGTTTGTAAACATTATAAAAAGAAACTACAACTCCTACTAGCAACAAAACAATTAAAAGTAAGGGTGCAGTGTTTAATTTTTTATCAGCATAATGCCCTATTGCCGTAAAAATGCCTATTACTATAAACATTTCAAAAGCCATTCCTGAAAAAAGCAACCAACTTTTTGTGTCTTTGTCAGGCTTATTTTGGTTCGGAGAGGGTGGCTTTTGGTTGTCCATTTTGTTCTACTTTCTGCGGCGGTTTAATAGTCGGAGCTGGAGTCATGTTTATTAATGAACCTGAAATAAAAGCACCTTCTTCTACTACCAATTTTTTGTATTTCACATCTCCTTCAAAAACTGCGGATGATCTAAAAATCAATGTTCCATTTACTTCTAAATTGCCTTTTATCTTTCCTTCTATCGTCAAATCATTGCATTTTACATGTCCCACAATTTGTCCGGAATTTCCAACAACTACCTTAGCAGCACCCATAACATTCCCGTTAATCTTACCATCTATTCTAACATCTGTTTGTGCCGCAAGATCACCTGTTATTAGCGTTCCTTCATTTATTTTATTAGCGACCATCGTTACTAAATTACTTTTCTGAGCTATTTTTGAAAACATACTTACTGTTTTATAAATTCTTGAGGGTCAATAGGGTGCCCTCGGTACCATATTTCTAAGGAAGTGGAATAATTGTTATTTTTGCCACTTTTGCCTGCTCTTGCAACCACTTCTCCTCTATTAACAAAGTTACTTGTTTTCTTTAATAATTGACTATTATTTTTTAATATATAAACAAGTTGATTTTCGGCTTGAATAATCAGATAATATCCATTTTCTGGAGTGTACCCCGAAAAAATAATATTCCCAGACAATACTGCTTTTACTTCTTCATCCGGTTTGGCAGAAAACGAAATAGAGGTGTTCGTTTCAGAAAATTTAGATATTATTTTTCCGTCCACAGGACTTTGTATTTGCAAATTGCTCAAAGGGCTTTTTTTGCTATCATAAACGGATTCTAATAATTCAGCATTTTTTAAACCTTTTTCTACTTCTTGTACAAATTTACTTTCATCTCTGGTCTTTACACTCAAAATTCCTGTATCTACTTTGGTGTTATTAATTTTTTTATTTTTTATATCCTCCGCTACCACAATATTATCATTCAATATATTTTGCAAATTCGTAATATATTTTTGTTGTGCTTGCACTTTATCTTTTAAATCTTCGGCTTTCATATTTACTTTTATCGCTTCTTTTCTTCCGGCGGAGGTGCCATATCCCGGAATATATTGTTTAAGAGGTGTAAAAGCGATAAAAAGAAAGTTTAAAACAGTAAAAAATGCTAATAAAATCCCTACAATCGTCAAAATATTTAACGGATTTAGCTCTAATACCATTTTTACATCATAGCTTTTTTCATCTATAATCTGAAAACGGTACACATTTTTTAATTTATCTTTCCACTTTTTCCAGTTCATTTTTCTTTCTATCTTTATAATTAAATTTATTTCACTCTAATAAGTAAAATAAATTACAGAAATTGCGTTAAAATTAGGGAATTATAACGAGCATGCGTCTATTTACGGTAAAAAAACTCTTTTTGTTGTTTGGTTGTATCTTTTTTATCTCAGTAAATACCTTTGCTGAAAAAAAGAAGAAAAAGGTTTCTCAATACGAGAAACCGAATATAATCAAAAGAGCTTGGGGTGATTTAACCACCCGAAATAATTATTATTTCAATGCCAATGAAATGTATAAAGAGATGGTGCATAACTATACCTTTCACCGCGAATTGAATTACAACAAGCTGCTACCCTTTTATTTTCACGACCAAGCTGATTTTACTTCCTTCTCTCCCGAATTGCAAACTATTGCCAAAAAAGTAGGCATCGTCTTACAATTGCACGATTACAGCAGGTGGCGTGACAATGCTTTTTTATTATTAGGAAAATCTCAATTTTTACGACAACAATACGATACTTCTTTGATTACGTTCCAATATATCGTTACCACGATGAAACCTGGGAAGATGAATATGAAATTAGAATTCAGCAATCGAGATAGGTTGAAATATATTCGCAAACGACAAAAAGAAATAGAAAAGAAAATTGGAGAAAAGAAAAAAATTATTGAATTTAAATACAAACTTCAAGTAGAAGAACAAAAAGAACAAGCTCAAACAGCCCGTCAAAAACAAGAAGCTGCTATTTCCAAAAAGAAAAAAGAATTAGAAGAAATCATCAAAGCAAAGAAAAAAATTATTGAACTACAAAAAAAAGGCAAAAAAATTCCGAAAGAATTAATAGAAAAAGCAAGGGCTAAAACATCCAAAATAGACTCTACTGTCTTACACGCTAATACCACTCAAAAAAAAGTAGATAAACCTAAATACGACCCCAAACTTCCGTATATTCTTCTGGGCGACCAATACATTGCAAATCCATATTTTAAAGATACAACAGGCAATAGAACCAATCAAAATCCATTGAAAGAATTAGACCCAAAGAAAGAAACTAAAATGGATAAACTGACTACTTGGGAAAAAATGAAACATCAACCATCCCGACCTGAAGCAATAGTATGGATGGCAAAATCATTAATAGAATTAGGAAATTATGCGGATGCAAAAAGCATGATTTCTTACGGAAAAGCCCTGCGTAAATTAACCAAAAAACAACGAAGGGCATTTTACCTAATTGATGCCTACTATAATTTGCGAAGAAACGACTATTCCCCTGCCATTGATGAACTAGAAACTGCTATGCTTTATTTTAAAAAGAAAAAAGATAGAGCATATTACGAATATATTCTAGCACAACTCTATCAAATGAACCATCAGCCAGCTGATGCCGTTGATTATTTTGTAAAAGCTGGAAAACATACAAAATCAGAAGATTTAAATTTATTTGCACAAATTCAATTAGCAAAATTATACAGCGATCATCCAGATTTAGCCGACCAAGACATTGTAAAAATGCTAACTAAATTAATTCGCTTCGGAAAAAACAAAGATTACGCCGATCAAGTATTGTTTACCATTGCAAATTATTATTACCATCAAAATGATACTACAAACGCTATTACTTATTTAGGAAAATCTATTACTAAATCCACCAATAATAAAGAACAAAAAGGACTTTCGTTTCTACGTTTAGGAGAAATTTATTATGAAAAAGAACTATACGCTCAAGCAACCATTTATTATGATAGTGCCATTGTATATTTACCTAAAACCATTGAACACTACGATCAAATTATTGCTCGTGAAACTGTTTTAAATGATTTATCATTACATATAAAAATAATAAAAGAACAAGACAGCTTGCAACGATTGGGAAAAATGAAACCCAAAGAATTAGAAAAATACCTAGCCGATATAGCAGAACAAAAAGAAAAAGAAGAAAAAAAGAAAGCACGCTTTAGCTCAGACATTGGAAGCAACAACTTTGCTCCAAGCTCCACTACTACCATCGACAATGCCATCTCTAACGGGTTGTGGTACTTTTATAATCCGGAAACCAAAAGCAAAGGATACAATGAATTTATACGAATATGGGGCAATAGAAAATTAGAAGAAAATTGGAGACGTAGTTCGAAAACTGGATTCTTTGACGACAACACAACCTCCACCAATACTGACATTATAGACTCCAGTAGCACAATAACCAAATTAAAGAAAAACGCTACCGCAAACCAAGCAACAGATTCTTTGAAAATACCCAAAAAACCCGAAGACTTTATGAAATCGGATAACAAAATTGCTAATGCACTATTTGGAATCGGAGAAATATTTAAAAATAAATTGAATAATATTCCAAAATCAAAACAAGCTTTTGATGAATTAATTCGCAGATTCCCCAATAGTGAATTTGATGCCATAGCGCATTATTACGAATACCTTATTTACAAAGAACAAAACTTAAATGGTTTAGCTCAAAAAGAAAAAGATTATATCTTAGACAATTATCCGATGAGTGAAGTGGCGGAAGCCCTCAACAATATTGGAAAACCAAAAGTAATAGACACCACTGTAGAAACACCTGAAAAACTATACGACAAAACCTATCAATTGTTTCAAACAGGAAATTATGAACAAGTCATAAAAAATAAATTTATTGCAAAAAAACTTTATCCTGGCGCCAAACAATTACCACAATTTGACTTCTTAGAAGCCGTATCTTTAGGAAAATTAAAAATGTATGACCAATACAAAACAGCATTATCTGATATTGTAATGAAAGCTAAAGACGGAGAAATAAAAAACAAAGCACAAGAATATTTGATTGCTTATATACAATTTGAACGCAACCTAAAAGATACTACCATACAAATTGGAGGAATAAATTCTCCTTTCATTACCAAAGATACACTGTATGAGAAATTTGAAATGGATACCACCGATTTATTAATTCTTGTGCAACTAAAAGACTCTTACCTAAAAATCTCTACCATAGTAGAATCTATAAAAAGTTTTAATTCAAAATATTTCAATACACAAAAAATAAAAATAAGTCCAATGTTTATGAATGGATTTGGAATCCTTCAAATGAAAAAATTTGAAAACTTTATTAGTGCAAAAAAATATTATGACAAAATAACAGAAAAACCTGATGAAGCCATTGGCAAAGCAAATGTAGAAAAAGCAAATTTTTATATCATTTCACCAGCCAATTTTAAACTCATTAAAACAATTAAAGATTTCGACTCTTATATAGAATATTATAAGGATAATTATTTAAAACTATAAAAAAAATGTTAGAACGGTTAAAGCAACCTAAAACCCTTTGGAAAATTTTCGGCACATTCGTCGGGAGTATCGTATTATTTTTTTTATTGGTAAGAATAGGAATATTTGGTACACTTCCTAGTTTTGACGAATTAGAAAACCCAACAGCCAATCTTGCATCTAAAATTTATTCTGCAGATTCAGTAATGATAGGCAAATATTTTGTGGACAACAGAAGCAATGTTCGCTATGAAGATTTGCCATCTTATCTGCCAAAAGCATTAGTAGCCAATGAAGATGAGCGATTTTACGATCATTCTGGCATCGATTTTTTTGGAACATTTAGAGCCGTTATCACCTTAGGAAAAGGCGGCGGTGGTAGTACTATCACACAGCAATTAGCCAAAAATATGTTTCACAATCGCTCGCATAACATTGTGCAACGTATTATGCAAAAAGCAAAAGAATACGTCATTGCTATTATGTTAGAAAGACGCTATACCAAAGAAGAAATTATTGCCATGTATTTCAATACCTTTGATTTTGTCAATAATGCCGTCGGTATTGAAAGTGCATCCAGAATTTATTTTAATAAAAAACCCAAAGACCTATCGGTAGAAGAAGCTGCTATGTTTGTAGGAATGTTACAAAATCCGTCCTATTACAATCCAAGACGTTTTGAACAACGCACACGTGACCGAAGAGCTACTGTCTTGCGAAAATTAATGGAGCAAGGCACTATTTCCAATGCACAATTCAATGATTTAAAAGATAAACACATCGAATTAAATTTTCATCCAGAAACGGCTAATGATGGATTAGCACCATATTTTCGTATGATATTGGCAGAAGAATTGAAAAAATGGGCTAAAGAAAATAAAAAACTAAATCCAGATGCTCCCGAGTATAATATCTATACAGATGGATTAAAAATTTATACTACTTTAGATTCACGTTTACAAAAATATGCAGAAGAAGCAGCCACCGAACACCTCAGCCGATATCAAGGAGTATTCAATGCACAATTTTCAGCAGGATGGAAACCATGGGAAACAGATGCAGGAAAGAAAATTTTAGAAACTGCTTGTAAATATACCGATCGTTGGGCTGCATTAAAAGAACAAGGTTTGAATAAAGAAGAAATTCTAAAAAATTTTAAAACAGAAAAAAACCGCATAAAAGTATTTACTTACAAAGGATTAAAAGACACCACACTTACTCCTTATGACTCTGTAAAATATTATAAATCATTTTTACAAATCGGATTTATGGCAGTCGAGCCATACACTGGATACGTTAGAGCCTGGGTAGGCGGTCCAAATTTTGAATATTTTAAATACGACCATTGTAATGTAAATACTAAACGTCAAGTGGGTTCTACCTTCAAGCCCGTGCAATATGCTTTAGCAGTTGATAATGGCTGGTCACCTTGTATGACTATTCCTACAGGCCCTATCACCATTAATTATCAAGGGCAAGTATGGCAGCCCAAAAATTCTGGACGTTATGGAGGCTCCTATCCGATGAAAGTTTGCTTGGCACATTCTATCAATACTGCTGCAGCTTACATGATGAAAAATTTTGGTCCTGAAGCACTGGTGGACTTATCTCACAAAATGGGAATTACTGCTAACATTCCTACCGTTCCTTCAATTTGTTTGGGAGCTGGTGAAATTTCACTTTATGAAATGTTGACCGTTTATTCAACATTTTGCAATGCAGGTATAAGCACTAAACCTCAATATTTATTACGCATAGAGGATAAAAATGGAAATGTCATTCAAAATTTCACTACCGAGATGAAAGAAGTATTCAGCGATAATACTGCTTATAAAATGTGTGAAATTATGAAAGGACCTGTTTCGCCAGGAGGTACGGCTGCTAGCTTGCGTGCTTATTTTACCCCTCCAACGGATGTAGCGGGAAAAACGGGTACTACCAATAAAAATACAGATGCTTGGTTTATCGGTTTTACCCCTCAAATGATGGCAGGTGTATGGGTAGGATGCGATGATCCTTTATTGAGATTCTTATATACCAGCACCGGACAAGGTGGGCGCGCCGCTATGCCTGTTTGGGGAATGTTTATGCAGAAAGTATATAATGACCCAAAATTAGCCTTTAATAAAACAGCTAAGTTTTTTACACCATCGGATAGTAGTTTAATTAAAAACTTCTGTACAGATGATAATGCAACAATTATCAGCGGAGGCAGCGTAGGAAATTTTGGTCAGGTGGATGAAGAAACACCAGATTCTGAATATTAAATTTGATAAAAACAGTAGAGATTCCTGCAAACCTGCCCAACCACAATTTCCAATATCAAAACAAAAATCGTAAATGGATATTTTGTAAATTCACAGATAGGTATTTAATTGAATGATGTGTAAGAAAAAACGAGTTGGCGAAAGAATAAAAAACGTAGTTTCGACTATGATGGACAGGGTAATGAATAATGTACTCGTAAAAGACCCATTTCCCGTAAGTGTAACTTGCGATATTTTTTCTACATAATAAATAAACTGATGCAAAATACGCTTTTGAGTTAATAGAACCGCCTCAAAACTTTGACCAAAACTTACTAAAATAACGACTATGGAAAATCCTAAATTCACTTTCATAGACTTATTTTCAGGTATTGGTGGTTTCAGAATGGCACTTGAAAACAATGGTGGAGAATGTTTGCAATTTAGCGAAATAAACAAAGATGCAATTGACACTTATTGCAAAAATTCAAACGAACCAATTGAAAAAAATTTAGGCGACATTACCAAAATAAAAGAACTGCCTAAACATAACCTTTTGACAGCAGGAGTTCCTTGTCAAAGTTGGTCAATTGCAGGACGAAATTTAGGTTTTGATGATGACCGTGGACAACTGTGGAATGACACTATTTTTTTTATTAAATCAATCTAAACCAGATGCTTTTATTTTTGAAAATGTAAAGGGCTTAGTTGACCCAAGAAACAAAAACGCTTTAAACTATATTTTAGACAGAATAAAAGAAGCAGGTTACTTTGCAAACTATTATCTTCTAAATTCTTTCGATTATGGAGTTCCACAAAATAGATTGAGAATTTATATCATTGGTTTTAAAAACAAGGAATTTGCAGACAAATTCAAACTTCCAAAACCAATTGACAAAAAAATAAAATTGGCAGATATTTTATCTGATTTCAATGAGAAAATCATTGAAACAGAAAGTGAAGCCCCGAGAGATTTATTTGGAAAAATCATTACGCAAAAAAGTATGAGTTTATCCACCAGCAATGGTTTGAACGATTATTTCTTATTCAATGATTTACGAAACGGACATTCAACCATTCACACTTGGGATATTTTAAACACCACAGAAAGACAAAAGAGAATTTGCTATTTGTTGCTCAAAAATAGGCGGAAAAGTGCTTATGGAAATTTGGACGGAAACCCATTGTCTTTAAAACATTTTCAAGACCTTGACCATTCAATTAATGAAACCGAACTCAATGAATTAGTTGAATTGAAAATATAAAAAAAAGACAGTTATTCATTCAACATCAATCGAGAAAAAGCAATTGACTTATCTGAAGAAGAAAATATTATCCTCAATAATTGTGACGATAATTTATTAATAATTGATGTTTTAAAAATGAATAGAGAACTTAAATTAAAGAAAATTTCTCTTTCCAAAACATTACCGTTATTAATTGAAAAAGAAATCCTTATTCCAACGGAAACAAGATATGATTTTAAAAACACCAAAATCAGCACTGGACTTTATGGCGTAAACCGAATTTTTTTACCAACATCAAACATCTTTCCTACCCTTGTTGCAAGCGATACAAACGATTATGTAACAACAAAAATTATTAGTGCAAAAAATGAAAAAGAGCATAGAAAGCTTTTCATAAACAAAGTTTACAAAAAAGAAAATTATCGTAGAATAACCAAAGAAGAAGCCTGTTTAATTCAAGGGTTTCCGAAAGATTATATATTGCCCGAAAATAGAGCAAGATGGATGAAATTAGTTGGAAACAGTGTTTCAGTTCCAGTTATAGACATATTGACAAAAGCAATAATTGAAACAGGTATATTTGACAAGGTTTCAGCAACTACAAAAATCAAAACAATACCTACCAATATATACGCAGAAAAATTAACGAACAACCAAACACTGAAAAAGGTCAGCTTGTAATAGATGTTTGGCAAAATGGCGGATTCAATATAAAATTAAACATTCAGTTTTCAAATGAGGTAATGTACCAAAAAAATAGTTGGTGGAATTTTCAATTTATCATTAAAAAAACCCTATTTACTTTTAACAAATTCCATAAAAAAACCCCGAAAAAATCGGGGTTTTTTATTTCATAAATAAAGTTTAAAACTGTCTAACATCTGTTACTTCTCTGTGGTTTTGTTTCCACATACTTCCTTGGTCAAAAGTAATAGAAGCATAGAATGTTCTTCCAATAAATGGTCCACCAACATTCGATAAATATTTAGGTCCTGCAATATTGGTTGCCCCTAATTTGAATGCTGTATAAGCTTTCTCTACAAAATAGCTAATATTTGCATCTAAAGCTCCGTGTGATTTTACTGTGCCATCAGCAAATGAAGATGTCCATGCGATAGAAGACTGCCATCTGTAATCAACAGCGAAACCTAAGCCTTTCCAAACTTTATCGCCAGATACCCCAACAATCATTTGGTGTTTAGATGAATTAAATTCTAAATCATTTTTATAAATGCTGGCAGAACTCCCTGCTTTGGATTTATAATCCATGTAATTATAGCTTGCTTTAATCATTATATTTTTTGGTAAAGAATAAGCAATACCTATCCCTGCTCCCCAAGAATATGTTTTTCCTGGAATATTTACATAAGGTCTCCAAATGGTAGCACTTGTAGATTCTCCTGTAAGTATTTGTTTTACTCCTGGTAATAACAATCCTTTATGTCTAGTACTGTCTTTACTTACAACTGATATTTGGGTAATAAAATCTTTATATATATTCAAATAACCGTTTACGTCTATCAATAATTTTTTAAATAAAACTGTTTTATATCCAAGTTCTACTACCTGTAATTGTTCTGGTTTGATGTAATTAAAATTAGCTGTTTTTAATAAACTAGTATCAGGCGCACCTGCCAATGATGAGGCAACAAATGCATTATAAGAATCCATTGAATAAGCTCCTCCATTATAAATACCGTAACGTTCTGCATTTGCTTTAGTTCCGCCTAATAAAATACTGGTTGTAGGGAAGTAAATATATTGTGCTTGTGAATCAGGGTTTCTGAAGCCTGTTTGGTAAGAAATACGAATATTGTGATTTCTTTCTTTACCCAATGTTACCACCATAGATGCTCTTGGAGAGAAGATAGATTTAAAGTTTTGGTTTTTATCCCAACGAAAAGATGCTTGAATTTTGAACATATCTTTAAAAAATCTACGTTGCAATTGCAAGTAAGCACCGTATTCATTTATTTTAATTCTTTTGAATTTTCCTGTTCCATCTGGGTCTTCATTAAATACGGTTCCGTTGGTAAATAAACTGTATTGTCTGTGATTTCCACCTACTTGAATATCTATATATTTTCCTGTCCAACGAGATAAATCCAACATGGCTTCTGTGTGATATAATCGAGAATGATCTATAAAACTTGCTCCACCTTGTTGGAACAATCCAGTACGTACTTGTTCTATAATAGCTTGTTGTTGAGCTGGTGAAAGGGAAGTCCATGGTCTGTCTGCTACGGCTCTTGCTGAGTCATGTGCTACAGCAGTTAATGCCGCTGCATTTGCTAATACTTCAGCTGCAGAACCCATTAAGGCTGCTGTAATTAATGGATTAGCATAATTTCCTAAATAGGTAGGTACCCATTTTGAAGCGGAAGGGCTTGCGGTTTCATTAGCATAAGATCCTAATGCTGTTAAGTTATAAGATTTTCTTGCATTTGTTTGAGACATGTAAGTACGAATAAAGAA
Organism: Bacteroidota bacterium; assembly: GCA_039797705.1. GTDB lineage: Bacteria > Bacteroidota > Bacteroidia > Chitinophagales > JADIYW01 > JADJSS01. The sequence goes on along the minus strand of JBDKHK010000103.1, from coordinate 9,696 downwards.
ATCTTTTCCTTTAATTTCTGCTTTGTGAAATTGTTGGGTAAAATCTCTTAATGCATAACGTTCACTTCCTTGATAAACACTATTACCATATCCTATTCTATAATTATAAGAAAATTCATAAGATTTATCTTTAAATGGTCTGAAATAAACACCTACATCACCTTTAATAGATTGTGCTTTATGGTTATCTAATAATTTGTCTTCTTTTAATCCTGTTCTTCTTAAATCTAAAGAAAGAAGAGAGCTAATGGAATCCACTTTTGATGTAGCACGTGCATTGGCTTGAAGTGGTAATTGTGTTGTAACATTTTGAGAAATAAGTAAATTAACTTGATTTTGAACTTGTGCTGCAATCACTGTTTGTCCTGCTGGAGAAGCAATATATCCATCTGCCATAGCATTTGCGGTTGCATCATCTGCACCTCCTCCAATAGCTTGGTTATACGCATTTTGTCTTACTGCAGCCGTAACTCCTGCTGTGATAGCAGGAAGTTGAGCATTTACTTGAGCGGTAACACCTGCTGTTACTGCTGCCTTAAATAACGGAGAATTTTGCAAACTCATAGAGGCTCCTCCTATTAAGTTTCCTCTTACGGCTCCATACGGAACAAAAATTCTGTTTTCATCTCCATAAGTATTCATACCGTCAAAATTAGGCTGACCTACATTATTCATGGTATGCAGGTTTCTGTCTGTTGTATAGTCATTTGCAGACCAATCTGTGCCTTGAAAAATACTGAAGTTTGCTTTGAAAGCCATAAAGTCTTTACCAGTATTTTTATTTTTAAATGCGTGTGCTAGTCTCATGGAGGCAGAGCCCATTGGTTTCACTCCATAATTATTATCCGCTTGGGAGAAACCTCCTTTTACCTGCATACTAAAGCCCGGATTTTCAAATGGGTTTTTAGAATTCATTAATAAAATACCATTGAAGGCATTGGGGCCATAAAGTGCAGATGCTGCACCTGGGACTAACTCTACGTTATTAATATCTAATTCTCCAATACCTACTATATTTCCTGTTGGAAAATTTAATAAGGGAGCTGCATTGTCCATTCCGTCCATTAACTGAACAAAACGGGTATTTGAAATACCACCAAAACCACGGGTGTTTATAGATGTCAGCGTCATAGAACCATTAATGGTTTGAACTCCTTTTAATTTAGATAAATCATCATAGTAATCACTGGAAGAAGAAGCTTTTATTGCTTTTTGGTCCATTTTTTCAATCGTCACTGGCGATTCTAATATTTTTTCTTCTACACGGGATGCTGCCACTACTACTCCACTTAATAAACTGGTTTCTTCTGATAATTTTACATTTAAATCATCTTTATTTCCATCAATGTCCATTTCTGAAGTAGTCATACCAACCATAGTAACCACCAATTTAAAGGGTGTTGCTAGTGTAGTAGTTAATTGAAATGCTCCATTAATGTCGGTAATAGTTCCTTCGGTTGTTCCTTTTATGGAAATATTAGCTCCAATGATTGGTTCGTTCCCATCGGTCACTTTCCCCTTAATGGTTGTTTGTGCCATGACAGTAAAACTGCATAAGCATACCGTCAGTAACAATGAAATTTTTCGTAGGTAATTCATATTTGATTATTTTTTAACAAATTAAGTAAATTACTTTAACACTTAATAACTTATTTCTTAACATTTGTTTGTTAATATAGTAAAATCACGAAATATGGGTATATTTCTATGGAGGGAAATGGGAAAAAGGAGGGTGAAAGTTGAAATATAAATTATTCTTTAGAAGTATTGTTTTCTTGTGGCTTCTTTTTTATAATTTTTTTAAATCCTTTATTTTCAGAAGTAGTTTTTAATTCTTTATTAGGAATGGTGTTCATGGTAGAATCTGACAGCTTGCCGTTAACGTAGGTTTCTATTTTTTGTACATCGCCTTCTGGTGTGTAATAAGTCCATTTTCCATCACGCTTGTTGCAAATTCCTTTTGATATAATATTATTCCACGATTGTTCTGTATTTTGCATAAACTGCCCTTCTACTTTTAGAGTGCCTTCATCGGTATAATATTCTTTATAACTTCCGCATAAACAATTTTCGTATTGGTAGGCAATGTGTTTTAATTGTTTTTTGTCGTTATAGGTGTATAAGACGCAAGGCTGGCAAGCACCGGCGGCATCCCAAAATAATTTATAATCTAAATATTTTTGCTTTGGAATTTCTGAACCATTACACATATAAGCTATACCGAATGGTGTGATGCGCTCTTCCAAATATACATCATACGTTCTGAGGGTATCTTGCTTTTGGTTTTCAATTTTTAATTCTGGTTGTTTTTTTTGTGAAAAGTAGAAAGTATCTGCTTCTGCCGAACGGCTAATTTTCATTTCATACGGATCTACAATATCGATTACTTCTTGAGAGAATGTTTTAGTAGGTAATATTAAAAGTAGAAAAAAAAATCTCACAAAGACAGTTTGCATAATTATAAATTATGTTCAAATTTAGCAATTGATGGGTAATTTATAATTCAATATAGCCAACAGTTGTTTAAAAGAGAATAACTGTTATATATTTTGAAAATTATTTATTAGGATTGGTGTTAGTATCGTTGTTTAATTCATATCCATCGGCATCCATTAGCTGAGTTTTACTTACCTCGGTAGGATTAATTTTTTCCATTCGTTTTAGTTGTTCTTCTTTCTTTATTTTATTATCAGATAGCCATTGTTTCCAAATTATTGCTTGATTTGATTCCAAAATTGAAAACACCTGTGTATCTCTTTGTTCTAAATATGCTTTGATTTGTTTGTTAATTTTTTCTGTATTTTTCAATCCTATTTTTCCTTTTTTTAATGCGTCTTCTTTTTTTATTAAATAGGTAAGATTGTATTGATAGGCTTTGGTGTATTGGTATTCTGATAATTTTACTATATCATTTAATGCATCTGTCAGTTTTTGAGCTTTATCTTCCAAGGAAGATTTGAAATCCGTTTTTTCTTCTGTGTGGTATGTTTTAATTCCTAAATCATATTGAGCTTTTGCTTCCAAGGAAATCAAGGATAGTGCTCCAAGGAATAAGATTAAATGGAATGGCTTTTGCATATTTTTTGTTTATTATTAGACTAAAGATGCATTGCAAAATTAATAGAGCTCCTGTTAAAAATTCCCTAAATTTCCTTAAAATTGTCCAGTAGAAAGCAATACAAGTGTGCAGGCTTCTATGGGTTGTATGTTATTATTTTTTGCCAATTGTTCTAATTCCGTATTTTCGGTTCCGGGGTTAAAGAGGATGCGCTTAGGATGAAGTGAAAGAATATAATTGTAGTATTCCTTTTGTCGTTGTGGATTTAAGTATAATGAAACGGTATCTACATTTTCATATTCTTTCCACTTGGTTTCAATTACGGTGTCATCAATATTCTTTGCTTCAAATCCGAGTGCTATGGCTTCGTGTCCATTTTTTTTCAACATTCGTACTGCTCTATTGCTATATCTATCTTCTTTGGGACTTGCTCCTAATACTACTGTTTTCTTGCTCATACTTATTTATTTTATCGTAAAACAAATCCGTATGAAAGAAAGTTCATCAATCCATATTCAGGTTGAATTTTTGAATTAAATTTAGCACTGCCGGATTGTTGTCAATCATATCTTTTAAGCGGTCTTTAGGTGTTTTATAATCTTTAGTAGTATCCGATTTTTGTAAAATAAAATCGGGCGCAATTGTGCTGGAAGTAGAGTATTTCCTAAAATACAAAGTAATCTCCATTTTGTGGAGTTGCAACATTTCGAGTGAAATATTATTGGTGACAGTGAAAGTAAGCTTGTCCTCTTCTAATATTGGTTGTTGATGTTGTGCTACATTTAAAAATGCATTTTGAAGATTGTTTTTATTTTCTTCTAAAAAATTTTTCCATAAATATGCTACATTTTCAGGGGTGAGTTCTACTTTGTCATTTTCTTGCTCTACAATATATTCTTTGTGCACATTTTTAAGCATTGCTCCTATTGAAGACGATTTTGGAAGTTCGCGCTTAGGTTTTTCTGATTTAAGTGGTGAAACTGGAGTGGTAGAATTTGTTTTTCCTTTTTCTATTTCTTCTGGTTGTTTATTGGGCTTTATTTCAATTGTGGCATTAATTGGTGGACGCTCTTGTGCCTGAATTTCATTAGTATTTATTTTGGCTAATTGCGTTTTCTCTTTTACAGATTTATTTTCTGCAAAAGATTTTTGCTTATTTTTATAAAATTCAAGAAGATATTTTAGTTTTTTTTTTCACCTAAAATAATGGACAATGCATTTTCAATTTGCGTATTCAAATAGCAAATTTTTAGCAATGCCAGTTCGACTAATAATCGTTTATTTTTAGAGGTTTTATATTCAATGTCGCATTGATTAAGAATATTCAATGCATTTAATAAAAAAGTTTCGTTGGTTAATTTAGCTTGTTCAAAATAGCGTTCTTTTACATCTTCTGCTACTTCTAATAATTGAACCGTTTTTTCGTCTTTGCTAATTAATAAATTTCTAAAATGTTCTGCAATTCCCAATAAAAACATTTCACCATCAAAACCATTATTAATTATTTCATTAAAAGCAGTTAAGATACTGGAAGCATCTTCTGTCATAAAATATTCTGTGATTTTGAAATAATAATCGTGATCTAAAATATTCAAATTAGAAATAACATCTTGATAAGTAACATTTTTTCCTGCAAAGCTTACAATCTTATCAAATAAAGACAATGCATCGCGCATACCGCCGTCTGCTTTTTGTGCAATAACATGCAATGCTGATGACTCTGCCGTAATTCCTTCGTTGGCGCAAATCTTTTGTAATTGTCCTACTATATCTTTATCCAAAATTCTTTTGAAATCAAATATCTGGCAACGTGATAAAATGGTTGGAATAATTTTATGTTTTTCCGTAGTTGCCAAAATGAAAATTGCATAACTTGGCGGCTCTTCCAGTGTTTTTAAAAAAGCATTAAACGCACCTGGAGACAACATGTGAACCTCATCAATAATATATACTTTATATTTTCCTGCTTGCGGAGCAAAGCGCACCTGATCTACTAAATTTCTAATGTCATCAACGCTATTATTAGAAGCTGCATCTAATTCAAAAATATTAAAAGAGGCATTTTGGGCAAATGATTTGCATGAATTACATTCATTGCAAGGTTCAAAATCTGTTCCGGGATTTTCGCAGTTAATGGCTTTTGCCAGAATACGTGCACAGGTGGTTTTCCCAACGCCACGCGGTCCGCAAAATAAAAAGGATTGTGCTAGCTTTCCAGAGGACAATGCCTTTTTCAATGTTTCAGAAACTTGCTCTTGCCCCACTACATCCAAAAATTTGACGGGTCGGTATTTGCGTGCTGAAACAATGAAATTATCCATGCTGTAAAAATAGAAAGAAGCAGTAAGTAATTAAAACTTACTGCTTCAATTTTATTAACAATAACTATTAAGTATTGAGAAGTCTTTAAAAATTATATTTTCCTGCTTCTAATACTTTTGCAGCTACTCTTCTGCGCGCATCTTTGGTATTGAATGTTTCGTATTTTGTAAAACGTTTTAATCCCATCAACATAATGCGCAACTCATCGCCCTCCGCAAAAGATTGTAAGCAATGTTTTCCGTAAATATTTACACGCTCCATTGCATCTGATACAAATATTTTGGTCATGTCTATTTGAATCGCACATTCCACCTCTCCTTTTAATTCAATTAATTTTTGAGTACGCAATACTGCTGATTCCATTGAATAGACTTCTGCCAACATATCCGAAACATTCATCAAAATTTCTTGTTCATTTTTCAGTTGTTTCATCAGTTTTTGCACGGCTGCACCTGCCGACATTAAGATGGCTTTTTTGGCATTTTTAATTGCTTTCATTTCTGCTGCCAAAGGTGTTGTATCTTCGTCTCCTCCAAAATCAGGAACACTCATTAATTCTTTTTGTACTGCCATTGCCGGCGACATAATATCCAACTTGCCACCCATTGCACGTTTCAACAACATATCTACGGATAGTAAACGGTTGATTTCATTCGTGCCTTCAAAAATTCTATTGATACGCGCATCACGGTATGCACCCGCTGCTCCTAATTCTTCAGAATAGCCCATTCCGCCGTGTATTTGAACATTTTCATCTACACAATAATCCAATACTTCTGAACCGATGAATTTTAATAAAGAACATTCAATAGCATATTCTTCTGCTGATAACATGATGGCTTCTTGATACGCTTTTCCTTGCGCTACCAATTCTTTTTCTTTATTATCAATCATATCCGATGCACGATAGCAAGCACTTTGCAATGCATAAATACGAGTAGCCATTTCTGCAATTTTATACTGAATAGCTCCAAAAGAGGCAATAGGTGTTTTAAATTGTTGACGTTCCAGTGCATATTTTACGGATTGTTCTAAAGCATTTTTTGAACCTCCTAATACGCCTGCCGCTAGTTTATAACGTCCTATATTTAAAATATTAAATGCAATTAAATGACCTTTTCCAATTTCTCCCAATAAATTTTCTTTTGGAACTTTTACATTTTCTAAAAATACTTGACGGGTAGAAGAACCTTTGATGCCCATTTTCTTTTCTTCTGCACCTAAGGTTAAACCGTCCATATTTTTCTCTAAAATTAAGCAAGAAAATTTATCTCCATCTATTTGACAGAATACGATAAAAACATCTGCAAAACCAGAGTTGGTAATCCACATTTTTTGTCCATTTACAATATAGTGTGTTCCTTCCGGATTAAGAATTGCTGTTGTTTTTGCTCCTAATGCATCTGAACCCGAACTTGGCTCTGTTAAGCAATAACAAGCTTTCAATTCGCCTGTTGCTAATTTTGGTAAGTAGTGAGATTTTTGTTGTTCGTTTCCAAAATATACAATTGGCAAAGTTCCGATGCCGATATGTGCCCCTAAAGACAACGAAAATGAACGTGATTTTGCTAAATATTCTACTAACAAAGAATTGGTATTAAAATCTTTTCCCATACCACCGTATTCTTCTGGAATAGCCAATCCTAACAAACCTAATTCACCAGCTTTTTGCAACAACGATTCAGTTACACCCGGCTCTTGGTGTTCAATTTTATCATATATAGGAATGATTTCTGTATCTACAAATGATACAACTGTATCGATAATCATTTGTTGTTCTTCATTCAAATCTTCTGGGGTGAAAATATTTTTGTAATCTGATTCTTTAACCAAAAACTCTCCTCCTTTTAATAAGTTCTTTACGTTCGTTGATGTTTCGCTCATTACTATTTTATTTAAATGTTTAAAATTTCACTCGTATTTTTCTGTAATTTTGATTGTCTATTTGCAGAAAAAATAAAGAATAAAAATACAATGCACGCATTGAAATACCAAACGTTTGGTCAAATGTGGATATTAAGGATTTGTTATAAAATATTGCCTGATAATTTATCTATTTTCTTTATCATCATAAAAAAACAAAAAATATCCTTCTGAAAGTAGGCACTAAAAATTAGGCTGTCATTAATAATCTTTAACTAAGTTGATAACATAAAATTGCGTTCTTTGCAAGCATAAACTTTTTTTGTTCTTTATAAGTTTTATTGGAATAATCAGGCATACAATTTGCTTTCATAAAACAAGAAAAAAATACACCCATGAAAAATATTTATTTTATATTATTGACCACTTTGACTTTAGTATCTATGAGTAGTTTTGCGCAAGACGGATGGAAATTAGAAAAAGATAAAAACGGAATAAAAATATGGAATAGAAAATCAACTGGTTCTAACTTAAAAGAATTTATGGTTTCGACTGTTTTGCAAACCACTCCTGAAAAATTAGTGGATTTTTTAAAGAACACTTCCAATTACGATAAGTGGATGTATAAAATAGATCAAGGAAGTGTAAAAGTTATAAAACGCAACAACGATAATGATTATTATACTTATATGACTGTAACCGCTCCATTTATTAAAACAAGAGAAGCGATTACGCACATGGTTTTTAATCCGCAAGATAGCAAGGGAAATATTTTAATTACCTTAGATGGCACCCCAAATTTATTGCCTTTAAATGATAAATATGTGCGAATTCCAATGATGAAAGCCTATTTTAAAATTGTTCCTTTGGACAATGGAAAAGTGGAATTAATTCATCAGGCAGCGAGTGCACCAGGTGGAACTATTCCGGATGCTTTGGCTAATCTAACATCTGTAGATTGTCCTTATTCCATGTTCAGCAAGATTAAACAGCTGTTTTAATAGTGAAACCCAATTTTTCTAAATCATTCCAAAACAATGGATACGATTTAGTAACTACATTAGGCTCTTCTATTAAAATACTTCCCAAAGGTAATGCCAGTGGGGCAAATGACATCGCCATTCTGTGATCTTCATACGTGCTGATCGAAACATTTGAATGATTGATTTTTTCTGATTGAATCAGCAACACCCAATTGTTTTCATCTATTTCTTTTAAGGATGCAATTCCTAATTTTTTCAATTCATTATCTAATGCTGCTATTCTGTCGGTTTCTTTTATGCGCAATGTTTGCAATCCTGTACAGTGCATTTCAACTTTTAAAGCTGCTCCAAAAGCTATGACAGTTTGTGCCAAATCAGGACATTCTAAATAATCATACTTAAATAGATTGGGTAAATGTGTAGTTTTAGTTTTTTTCAAAAATGCCGAATTATTAAGATAGGTAGTTTCTACTCCAAATTCTTTTGCAATTGCTGCAATCACGCTATCTCCTTGAATTTGCTGTGTTGTTAATCCTTGTAATTCTATTTCGGCCTCATCTGCTAGTATAGCTATGGAATAAAAATAAGAAGCTGCGCTCCAATCGCCTTCTACGAAAAAAGATTTTGGTTGATAATTACCAGAAAACACTTTAATCGTATTTCCTTCAAAAGTAGAAGGAACACCAAAATATTCCATCATTTTCAATGTCATTTTGATATAAGGAATGGAAACTATTGTTCCAATTAATTCTAATTCCAAACCCTCTTCTAAGGTAGGTGCTATCAACAATAGTGCTGTTATAAATTGTGATGAAGTGTCTGCTGGTAAATTAATTTTTCCTCCTTTTAATTTTTTACCTTTTATTTTCAAAGGTGGAAATCCTTCATTTGTTGTGTATTCTATATCGGCGCCTAACTGTTGCAAGGCATCTACTAAGATTTTAATAGGGCGTTGCTGCATGCGTTCTGTTCCCGTAAGTACTACTTCTCTCCCTTCTTGGGTGGCTAAAAATGCTGTCAAAAAACGGAACGTGGTGCCTCCTGCTCCTGCGTCTAAGATTGCTTCTTTGGATGGTAAAATTTTTTGAAGGAAAACGGTATCATCTGCATTAGATAAATTTTCAATCTTTAATTGATTGCCGCAAAGTGCATCAATAATTAGCACACGGTTACTAATACTTTTAGAACCATTTAATTGAATAGTTCCTTTTAAGAAAGAAGATTCAGGTTTTTCAACAAGTAATAATGATGACATATTGGAAAAATTTTTAATACTCTTTTGAGTTAAATTTATCCCTGTTTTTTGCCCACAAAAACAAAACTCCTGCTATTAATAAATAAGGTGTAAATAGCAAATATTCTATGCCTGTGTTAATACTTTTGGCATATTCAGAAGTTTGCACAGTTCCTTTGCACATAGCACATTGTCCAAAAGAAGTAAAGGATATACATAATAAAAAAAATATTATG
>JBDKHK010000102.1:0-21620 GCA_039797705.1 Bacteroidota bacterium | reverse complement strand
CATTTGGTCTTGCTGGAAATCCTGCGGACGATAATACACGTCTTTCATATTGGATGAATCGAGGCGATAAACACGGAAACCTAAATCTTGTTGCGGTGCATCTTCTGTAAAGACAAGGCATGCCTTGTCTCTATCGGATAATTGGTTCCCCGCTCTTCGTATCCTTTCTTTCCCTATCTCACAGATATTTTTATAGCCGGCTTTGTAGGCTTCGCTTTTTTCATCGGTAGCTTCGGGCAGCTGCACCATGATGAATTTACGATTGCCTCCATCTTCTTGGTTGAGTTGCATGACGGCATGGGCAGTAGTGGCAGAACCGGAGAAGAAATCGAGGATGATATCGTCGTTTGGATTTGAACCAATTGTCAATAGTGTTTTTAGAAGAATAGTTGATTTAGGAAAATCAAAAAGTCTTTTTTCTAATAATTTTTCTAAACTAAGACTAGCTTCTTGATTACTTCCAAATTTAGTATCCCAAAAATCATTTGCTATCTGACCAGAAGATTTATGTAAATATATTTTTCCATAAGGTTGTTCATCACCACTACTTGTCCATAAAATTTCATTATTTTTATCTTTTTCCCAGAAATCATTTTCTTTTATCATCCAAGGACCATCTAATATTTTTCCAGATTTAGTCTTTACCTCGTAAAAATGCCTACCTCTTGTTTTGTGTAATAAAATAGCTCTTCTAAAATGTCCTATTTCATCTTTATAACTATATTCTTTTTTTGCTTTTTCTGTTAGAGGAATTTTATTAAGATTGAGGACTTCTTTTTTCTTTGTATAACATATAATATATTCTTTAACCCTTGCTATGTTGCCTATGTTAGCTTGGTTGTCTGATTTTCTCCAAGCTATTTCTATTACAAAATTCCCCTCCCCAAAAATCTCATCACAAATCTTCCTTAAATTATGCACTTCATTGTCATCAATAGAAATAAAAATAACGCCATCGTCTGTGAGCAGGTTGCGGGCTAATTTTAGGCGTGGGTACATCATCGTGAGCCAGTCGCTGTGGTAGCGGCCGCTGGTTTCGGGGTTTACTACCATTCTATTTCCCTCTTCGTCCTGCTCATTTTCCATTTTCCATTTTCCATTTTCCATTGAAAAATTGTCTTTATACACAAAATCCTTTCCGGTGTTGTAGGGCGGGTCTATGTATATCATTTTTATTTTGTTGAGGTAGCTTTCCTGCAATAGTTTCAGCACTTCCAAATTATCACCTTCGATATAGATGTTTTCGGTGGTGTCAAAGTTTACGCTGTCCTCCCGCACCGGTCGCAGGGTGATGGTGGTGGGCAGGTTGGCAGTAACAATGGCTTCTCTTTTTCCGGGCCAATCGAGGCGGTAACGTTCTTTTACGCCTTCTATTATATCGCTGTTTAATTCCTGTTTCAGCTGGTCAAAATCAATTCGTTTTCCCTCAGCGGTTTCTGTAACGCAGTTGGGGAATAGGGCAGCTATTTTTTCGATGTTTAACGAAACACCATCAGGGGATTGCATATCTAGTTTATTCTTTTCCATATAATTTCTTTTTTTTAACCATCTTTTTTCTTTTTAACCACATAGGAACATAGGTTTTATTTTCTATGTATCTATGTGGTTAAATTTTTCAGGTGGTTAATATCAATATTCGGGTAGTTTTCTGAAATATTCGTTTACCAATGTTTTTTGTCCCTCTTTAAAAATATTCGAGCAATTAAAGTTAATCAATACACCTTTAGGCACTTTTAATAAGTTCATATAGTTAAGCAATTGTGCTTCAAAAATGGTATTCATTTCTTGCACAGCTTTTAACTCAACTACCAATGTATTTTCCACAAACAAGTCACAACGAAAATCTATTTCCAGTGGTTTTTCTTTATAGAATACTGGAATTTTCATTTCTGTAAGAAAATTTATTCTTCTATATTTTAGTTCCTCACACATACACTGATGATAAACACTTTCGAGCAAACCTCTTCCCATAATCTTGTGTACTTCAATGGCAGCACCAATTACATCGTAAGTTAAATCGTCTAAGTATTTTTTTGTTATTTCCATATCGTTTTTGTTTTAAACCATCTTTTTTTCTTTTAATCATATAGGTGCATAGGTTTTATTTTCTATGTATCTATGTGGTTTAATTTTTTATTTTAATTCTACTACGTCTAAAAGTTTTCTATAATTCGTTATCACATCAAATCTCACCTCGCCGCCGCTAATGGTTTTGAAATGTTCTTTAGCACAATGGATTTTTAACTGCTCCACACTTCGCAAATCGTTTACATCATCGCTGCCTTTGGTTTCGGCAATGAAATAAATGTGTTTCACCTTTTCTTTATCCAAAACAATTGCCCAATCGGGATTGTAATTGGCAATGGGCGTTGAAACATAAAAATTACGGGGTAATTTGGCATACACAATCACTTCCACGGCTTCTTCTAAATTTTTAGCAAAATCCTTTTCAATACCAGAATCGGTTTTTAAGAAATCGTAAATGTGTTTTTTCAGCACTTCATCGGTTTGTAAAACATTTTGCTCATTGGTAAATACCGTTTTGGCATCAAAATGCTCTTCCGTTTTGTGATAAGCAATATTGTTGATAATGAGGCTTGCCTTAGTTTCATTGATGAGTTTGGCAGATTTAGCAATAAACTCTTCAGGGTTTTGACGAATTAAGGCAAAGGTTTTCGGACTTATTTTGGAAAGAATAGCCGAAATGGTGCTTCGTTTCAGGTTGGTTTTGAATTCTATTTCACCCACCAAATCATAAGCCGTTTCCGAATAAATTTCGGCACGGATTTTCTGCTGTTCGGTTTCGGTCGTGTAAATTCCTTTTCCTTCTTGCAAGGTTTGTTTATCGGAAGAAGTGAGTTCGCCTGTTTTGATTTCGTAGGATTTAGCCGAAATATGCAAATCGGCATCTAGGCGAATGCGACTGTCATCAATCAATCTTTCGGTATCAAATTTCACCTCATACACCGTTTTCATACTGATACGGTTCCAAAGCTCTTGAAATTCTTTTTTAGCAAAATTGTTATTGAGTTTATTTTCTGCTTGCTTGCGTTCATCTTCCGGTTTTGGAGCTTCGCCGTTGTACACCGCTTTGAGTAAATTGTTGATGGAAAGGGCATATTCTTGCAAATTTTCAGGTACAGGCACTTCACCTTTTTCAATTTTTTCTTTGCCTTCAGAAGTTATTTTATCGTCCTCGTCTAAAATATCGTTTTTGTACAAGAATTTATTGAGTTTATTGGAATCTTCTTGCGTAAGTCGATGTTCTTCACCTCTTTCATTCGTGAGTAATTTCCCAAAGAAATAACTGCTATCCGCTTTCACTGGTCGGTCTTTCAACGAATCGGCAATTTCTTTTTGTAAGCCTTTGGCAAAATTCTCATAACTTTCCGAAGCAATCACCGTGAGCTTATTGATTTCATGCACTTGCTCGCCAATGAGCTCAAAATCTTGACGGATACCGTTTTTGTCCACACACAAACGCATACCACGCCCAACTTCTTGACGACGACGGGTTTGACTTCCTCCGTCCACATTTTTCAAGGCACAAATTTGAAAAACATTGGGATTGTCCCAACCTTCTTTCAATGCAGAATGTGAAAAAATAAAACGAGTAGGTTCTTCAAAACTCAGCAATCGCTCTTTGTCTTTCATAATTAAATCGTACGCCGATTCATCTTCCGAATCTTCCGAACCACGCTTCACCGTTGGATCCACAGGGCGACCTTTTTTATCAATGGAAAAATAGCCGTTGTGAACTCTGTCGGCATCATCACGCTGTAAATAACCTAAGTAACTTCCCGGTGCATACACTTTGTGTACTTTTTGAGCATCGGTTTCTAAAACATAATCATTGTAGTCTTGCGAAAATAAATCCATGAAATCGTTGATTGCCAATTTATATTCTTCTTCAAAAATTTGAGCATATTCGCCCAACTCTTCTTCGCCTAATTCATTATACACTCGGTATTTTTCTACGGAATCGATAAAGAAAAGTGAAAGCACTTTAATTCCTTTTTCAAACAGGACCTTTTCTTTCTTTAGATGCGATAAAATCGTTTCTCGTATTTGAATACGGCGGAAAAGGTTTTCATCGTGGTCGTTGAGCACATCACCCGGATAAAGTTCCTCTTTGCCAATGACTATTTTATTTTGAAAACCATTAATTTCGGTAATCGTATGATTTTGATAGGCAGGTAATTCACCCGAAAGTTGAAACAAATCGGCACCTTGTGCTAATTTTTCACGCACTCTTTTCACGCCATTTCCTGTTCTTTTTTCGTATTCCAAAATTGCCAAAGGCGGTTTGTTCGGGCTATAACTGATATTTTCCAAATAGAGATAACCATCCGTTCCAGTACTTCCTTTCAAATTTATCCCTTTCACTTGAATTTTCTTTACCAACTTTTTACTGTAAGCATCTAAAGCGTCTAAGCGGAAAATTTTGTTGTATTCTTCAATGTGTGTAGCCGAATATCGCAAAGTTGCCAAAGGTTGAAAAGCCTGCATGCTTTCCAGCGTTTTAGAATCCTTTTTTCCCACCGACTGTGGTTCATCCATGATGATAATCGGGTTCGTTTGTGCAATAATATCAATAGGCTTGCGAGAGCCAAACTGATCAAGTTTCTGATAAATTCTACGAGCATCTTTTCCCGTTGCTGCAAAAGCTTGTGTGTTGATAATCATGACCGAAATACGGCTGTCAGCTGCAAAAGATTCAATGTCTTGTGGTCGGGCAGAATTGTAAATAAACGCCGCTATTTTATGTCCATAAATTTCTTGAAAATGACTTTGCGTCAATTCAAAAGATTTATGCACGCCTTCGCGAATGGCGATGCTTGGCACCACAATAATAAACTTACTCCAACCATAGTGTTTGTGGAGTTCATACATGGTACGGATATAGGTATAAGTTTTTCCTGTACCCGTTTCCATTTCTATGGTGAGGTTGTATCCTATATTAATCCTCGAAATAGTGTCTAATTGTTTATTTTCAATTAAATAATTTTCACGTTGAACAGCAACAATGTTTTTCAGTAATTGTTCGTCTGCAATACGAATTCCGCTATTTCTATAGCCAATATCTTGATTGAGTTCATTTTCTAACGCTTCAAAAGTCATTATTCCTTTAGCTAAATTGCTTGCTTTTTTAAGGATTTGCTTACTTCTTTCCAACGTAAAATTTCCTGATTTTAAAGCTTGTCCTTCAAAACATTTCACAACAGCCTCAATAGCTTGAAGTTGAAAATCTTGTTGTTTAAATTGTAGTTTCATAGCGTTTAATTACAAATTACGGAAATTACGAATAAAGATAATATTATTGAAAACCATTATTTTTAATTTTACAGTTCCACGCATTATTCATAGGAACAATATGTAAATTTTTTCTGTCAAAGTCGCTCTATACTTGTTCGCTGGTATAAAATGAAATTCTTTTTTCGAATTTATTTTTGCGAGTTCTTCTTTTTTATCTCTTTAAATCATCTTGATATAATGACATTTTTTGGAAAAATAGTTTGGCGTTATTGAAAATGTTTTTGAATATTTTAGTGGATAATTTTGGAAATAGTTAATAGGTAAAATATTGAAACCTAAGTAGGGTTTTATTTTCCTATATATTTTCTCCTGATTCTACTTAAAGACTCGGGTTTTATTCCTAAGTAAGAAGCTATTTGATGATTGGGCACTCGCTGTTCAATTTGTGGATAGCGTTCAATAAAATCGCAATATCTTTCGGTAGCAGATTTGGACATAGAAGACAATACTCTGCGGGATAATGAGATGAGTGAATTTTGCATTAGTAATCTAAAATAGCGTTCTAATTTTGGAATCTCTTTGTATAAATCTTCCAAGCTATTTTTATCAAAAATAAGAAGTTCAGTATCTTCTAATGCATCAATATTATTTTTGGATGGCTCTTCTGTATAAAAACTATAGATATCACTAATCCACCAATCTTCTGGGCAAAACTGTACGATGTGTTCTATTCCTTTAGCATCTATTTCATAAGAACGTAAACATCCTTTTATTACAAATCCTTGATATTTACAAACATCGCCTTCTTGTAGGAAATACTGCCGCTTTCGTAGTTTTTTAGTTTTTAATTTAGAAATAAGATAGTCTTCTTCTGCTTTAGTAAGAATTACAAAACGAGCTATATTTTTTAAAAGTAGTTCGTGGTTCATAAAATGCTTTTATGCTAAATGAGGTTTAGCAATAGGTAGTGCCATTACATTGCCAACTGCATCAATGTCTGTTAGCTGTACTTTAATTAATGTATTGACTAAAGTAGCATCGAAGGGCATCGAAATTTTTATGTAATTATCTGTAAAACCATGCATGGTTTCGCCGTGTTGTTCTTGTTCCATCAAAGCGATACGAGCAGTGCCTAAAAATTGCTCATAGAAATAGTGTTTCTTTTTTTCACTTAGTCCGCGCAATCTTGCATTGCGCTCATTGCGCACTTGCATCGGCACTACTTCTTCCATTTCGATAGCTTTGGTGCTGGCGCGTTCGGAGTAGGTAAACACATGCAAATAAGAGACATCTAAAGAACGAATAAAATTATACGATTCTAAAAAGTCTTCTTCTGTTTCATTTGGAAAACCAACAATCGTATCTACGCCAATACAAGCGTGAGGCATTACAGCTTTTATTTTTTCCACCCTACTTTGATATACTTCCCGTTTGTAACGGCGTTGCATTAAAGCTAAAATTTTATTGCTGCCACTTTGTAAAGGAATATGAAAATGAGGCATGAATTTTTTGCTGTTGGCTACAAATTCGATAATCTCATCGGTTAATAAATTAGGCTCAATGGAAGAAATTCTAAAACGCTCGATTCCTTCTGTTTTATCTAATTCTTTTATGATGTCTAAGAAATTAATATTTTGTTCTAAACCTGTACCGTAATCTCCTGTATTTACGCCGGTTAATACAATTTCTTTTACTCCTTTGGAGGCTAAATCACGGGCATTTCTTAATACGTTTTCTGGTGTGTCGCTTCTGCTTTTTCCACGTGCTAATGGAATGGTACAAAATGAACATTTATAATCGCAGCCATCTTGAATTTTTAAAAAGGAACGCGTTCGGTCACCAACAGAATAAGCATCTACAAAAAAATTAGCATTAGAAATTTCTGAAGCTAATACTTGCCCGCATGGATTTTTAGCTAAATCGGTGATAATTTCCGGTAGTTTAAATTTTTCTGCTGCACCTAATACCAAATCAACACCTTTGATAGAGGCTATTTCTTTGGGTTTTAATTGCGCATAGCAACCAATGACTACCACGTAAGCATCGGGATTTATCTTCATCACTTTGCGTACAATATTGCGGCATTTGGCATCTGCCTGTTCCGTTACGGAGCATGTATTAATTACATACACATCTGAAAATTCTTCAAAAGGAACCGTAGAAAATCCTCTTTCCTCCATTTTTCTGCTGATAGAAGAAGTTTCGGAGAAATTAAGTTTACAACCTAAAGTATGATATGCTATTTTTTTATCCATTAACACCTTGCAAAAATAAGGATAATACCATTATTTCTGCAATGTTAATGGTTATTTGTTAATTGTGATTAGTTAAAGATAGTTTTAATATTTGTAATACGCACCTCTAAATAAATTTCATTATGTGACTTAATACTTGTGGTCTTAATACTTGCTACTCAATACTTACTACTCTTATTTTTACTCTTATTTTATTCTTCCGGTTTATTTTTTAATTGCATGAGCAAAGTATAAGCACCCTTTTGTACCATATTCAATGTTTGAAGATTATCCTGTCCATGAATGTTTATAGCTGTCATACCATTTTCACCCACGCCTATTTCTGTTTCAGTTAAAGCATATTGCCTATTTCCTTTGTCAATAAATACATATTGTTTGCCTTCAAAACTAACAATGGCATCATCAGGAATTACAAAAGATGCTTGGTTTTTTATTTCAATTTCAGCATTCATATACATTCCAGGAAATAGAGAATGATCATATTTTTCAAAATGACAATGCACTTCAACACTTCCGTCGTTTGTAACATCTCTGCTAATTAAAATAATTTCGCATGGATATTTAATTGTAGGATTTGCATTGGAATAAGCAATTAATTTTTGACCGATTTTTATTTTTTCAATGTCTTTTTCAAAGATGGTCAGGTTTAAGTGAATATCGGAAGTATTGATTAATTCAAACATTACATCTTGTGGTGAAATATATTTTCCGATATTGACATTTACTTTAGAAACAAATCCACTGATGGGAGAGTAGATAGAAACACTACGAGAAATATTGGTTGGAGAAACTGAAGCTGGATTAATATTTATTAATTTTAGTTTCTCTGCTAAAGCACTTAGGTTTATTTGTAAGGTTTTGTATTCCATTTCAGCCGTTTGATATACTTTGTCGCTGCTTGCTTTTGTTAGGTTTAATTCTTTTTGACGAGTAGCTTCTTTTTCTGCAAATACTAATTTTGTTTTTGCGGTTAAATAATCTTCTTGTAATTGAATGTATTGTTGATCTTCTAATACTGCCAGTACTTCGCCTTTTTTTACAGGCATTCCGGGCAATAGGTGAGTGGTTTTTAGATAACCGCCTAAAGGCATACTAATGGATACTAAGTTTTGTGGAGGAACATCAATTTTCCCGTTTACTTTTAAAACACTGGAAATATTTTTTTTCTCAGGGTTGATGGTGGTAATTTGAGCATTTTTAAATTGAGCTTCTGTAAGCGTTATGCTGCTGTCTGCTGCTGCTTGTGTTTCTGTAGTAATTTCTTTTTTTGATGAATTACAAGCAGAAAAAAAAGAAATAATAATTATGGTTATGATGATAGGATATTTCATTGGAATTTAGTTTGAAATTAAATAATCAATTTTTGTTTTGTAATCATGTAGCTCCTTTAAAGCATCTAAATATTCGCTTTGGATAGTAGCACTTTGGTTAATGAGCATTACCCATTCTAAATAATTTATTGCACCTGCGTCTAACTGTTGGCTAGCTATTTGACCAATAGAATTAGATTGTTTTAAAGTATTCGATTCATAATAATTAATCTTTTCTTTAGTGTTTGAATATCGAATATACATTTGTTGTAAAAAACTTTGCCACTGTAGCAAGGTAAGTTCATATTCATTTTTCGCTACTTGTTCATTTACTTTTGACGCAGTTATTTTATTTTTTTGTGCACCAAAAAATAGCGGAATACCTAAGCCCACTTGCGCTGCCTGAAAGCGTGGCGCACCATTGTAATATTTATCGTTTGCACCAATACCTTTAATACTCATCGCCATGTAACCTATAGATAAATCTGGCAACATACGAGATTGCTCTAATTGCGTATTGGCTTTTGCTATAGATTGCTCTTGCTCTATCAGCTTTAAATATGGGTGATGCATAATAAATGTTGAGTCAAATTGTATTTCTTGTTTGCCCATAAAATCATTTATATTCCATTCAAATGTTGCCTTGTTATTGAGTAAAATATGTAAGGCCGCTTCTTGTGTTTTTATTTCTTGTCGGATTCCAGATAATTGAATGGCAATAATTCCTCGTTGATTTTCAGCAGTTGTTTTTTCTAAAATATTGCTCTCGCCTTGTTCTACCCTCAGTGTGGCTAATTTTAAAAAACGTTCGTAAATACTATCATTTCGCAAACACAATAATTCTTTTTGCCGATAGTATAAAATAGAATAATATAATTCTGTTACAGTTTGTTTTATGTCAGCAGCTTTTGAATCAATGCTTATTTTTGATGCTTTCCATTCTTCTTGCATCAAGAGTTTTTGCTTTTTATAGACAGTAGGAAAGTTAAATGTTTGTGTTAATCCAATTTTTGTATCTGCATAAATACTATTCATTTGTCCCGCTTCTACTTGCAGTTGTGCTTGCGGAATATTGGCAGAAGTTTTTATTAATTTCTCTTTATACGTTGCTTTGAGTTGTTCATTTTTTATTTGCAAATTATTTTTCAAAGCGGTATCAATAGCTTGTTGAAGCGTATGAATAGATTGTGCCTGCAAAGAAGAAGAATTGATACTGCTAAACAGTAATAACAATACGATACTTGCAGGAGTTTTTACAGAAATATTTTTCCAGTTAAAACCACTTTCTACTAAAATGTAAAGTATTGGCAAAACGAATAAAGTTAAAAAAGTTGCAATAAGCAAACCGCCAATTACGACAGTAGCTAATGGGCGTTGCACTTCTGCTCCCGCACCGTGACTTAATGCCATTGGTAAAAAACCTAAGGAGGCAACAAATGCCGTCATTAATACAGGGCGCAACCGAACTTTTGTCCCCATGATTACTATTTTCTTTAAATCAGTCCAGCCTTCTTGTTTTAGTCGATTAAATTCTGCTATCAACACAATGCCATTTAATACGGCGACGCCAAATAATGCAATAAAACCTACGCCTGCACTAATACTAAATGGCAAACCTCTTATGGCTAAAAAATAGATACCACCAATGGCTGATAATGGAATTGCTGTGTATATCATAAGTCCTAATTTTACAGAATTAAAAGCAAAATACAAGAGTAAGAAAATTAATAGCAATGATACTGGAACGGCAATCATTAAACGCTGTTTGGCGGCATTCAAATTTTCAAAAGCACCGCCGTAGGTGGTATAATAACCGGTAGGAAATTTGAGTTGATTATCTACTTTGGTTTGCAATTCCTGCACAATGCTTTGTACATCTCTGTTGCGCACATTAAATCCAACAACAATACGACGTTTGGCATCTTCCCGTTGTATTTGATTGGGACCATTTTTTAAGGAAACATCTGCCACTTGATATAACGGAATTTGTGTGCCGCCTGGAGTAGGAATTAATAAATGTTGTATGTCTTCAATATTTTTTCTTTGGGAGCCATCTAATTTTACGACAATATCAAATCTTCTTTCGCCTTCAAAAAGCAACCCTGATGATTGACCAGCGAATGCCATATTTACTACTTTGTTGATGTCCTCTACGTTCAATTTATATTGTGCTATTATTGGTCTGTTGTAGGTAATTACTACTTGTGATAAACCCGTTACTGGCTCAACATATACATTTTGAGCGCCTTTTACCGTTTGTACAATATGACCTAATTTGGCAGCATACGCTGCAAGTGTATCTAAGTTTTCTCCAAATATTTTACACACTACATCTTGTCGTGCTCCTGTCATTAATTCATTAAAACGCATTTGTACTGGATATTGAAATCCTACGGTAATGCCGGGAACATCTTCTAATGCTTTTCCCATTTTTTCTGAAAGTTCATTATATGTTTTTGCAGAAGTCCATTTCTTTTTTTCTTTTAGAATGACCATCATATCGCAGGCTTCCATGGGCATTGGGTCGGTTGGCACTTCGCCACTACCAATTTTCGCCACTACTTTTTCTACTTCTGGAAATTTTGTTTTGAGAATGTGCGCTGCTTTCTGAGCACTTTCTATCGTTGTTGTTAAATTACTTCCTGTTAATACTCTTGTATCAACAGCAAAATCACCCTCTTCTAAAGCCGGAATAAACTCACCACCTAAAGTAGATAAAACGATTAATGCGCCGGCAAATAATATTAAAACAACAGATAATGTCCATTTAGGAATTTGTAATATTTTTTCTAATGTTTTTTGATAGATACGTTCTACTTTTATCATCCATCTGTCTGATAAAGTTGGTTTATGATTGATGGTTTTACTTAATGCCCAAGCACTCATCATTGGAATGTAGGTAAGCGATAAAATAAAAGCACCCAATAAAGCAAAAGCAACTGTTTGCGCCATGGGTTTAAACATTTTTCCTTCTATACCTTCCAACGTCAAAATGGGAAGATAAACGATTAATATAATGACTTGTCCAAATACGGCACTATTCATCATTTTTCCGGCAGAAAGCGAAACAGTATTATCCATTTCTTTTTGTGATAATCTTGTTACCTGAGAAAATTGCTTGCTGTGAGAGAATTGATGCATAACAGCTTCGACAATAATGACAGCACCATCTACTATTAATCCAAAATCTAATGCACCTAAGCTCATTAAATTTCCACTTACTCCAAATGTATTCATTAAGATAATGGCAAATAACATAGCTAGCGGAATAACGGATGCCACTAATAATCCTGCACGAATATTTCCTAAGAAAACAACCAATACAAAAATGACAATTAAGGCTCCTTCTAATAAATTTTTTTCTACAGTATGAATGGCGTTGTTGACCATTTTTGTTCTATCTAAAAAAGGTTCTATTTCTACGCCTTTTGGAAGTGTTTTTTTAATTTGTTCTATGCGTTGTTTTACTTCTTTGATGACTTTGCTGCTGTTTGCACCTTTTAACATCATCACTACGGCGCCGGCTACTTCTCCCTCATCATTATAGGTTAATGCCCCATATCGAGTAGCGTAGCCAGTACGAATGTCTGCTACGTCTTTTAAAAGCAATGGAATCCCACCACTGGTGCTTCGTATGGATATATTTTCCAAATCTTCTTTTGTACCAATTAATCCTTCACTTCGAATAAATAGTACGGTGGATGATTTCTCAATATAAGCGCCACCGGTATTTTGATTGTTTTTTTCTACTGCATCAAAAACATCATTGATGTTCAGGTGATATGCTTGTAGTTTATTGGCATTTACTGCAATTTCATATTGTTTTAGTTTGCCTCCAAAACTACTTACTTCTGCTACCCCTTTTACACCCATTAATTGGCGTTTTACAATCCAATCTTGAATGGTGCGTAATTCTGTTGCATCAAATTTATGTTCATATCCAGGTATAGGTTTTAGAACGTATTGATATATTTCTCCAAGCCCCGTTGTAACTGGCCCTAATTCAGGGGTGCCAATATTTTTTGGAATGACGTTTTGTACTTGTTGTAATCGCTCCGCTACTTGTTGCCGTGCCCAATACACATCAATATTGTCCTCCAATACAATGGTTACTAAAGATAATCCAAATCGTGAGAAGCTTCTGATTTCTTTAAGACCGGGGATATTACTGTTGGCTTGTTCTATGGGAAACGTTACCCACCTTTCGATGTCTGCTGCACCGAACGATGGAGCTACCGTAATAATTTGCACTTGATTATTGGTAATATCGGGTACTGCATCTATTGGCAGTTGTGTTGTTTGATAAATTCCATAGGCAATTAAAATAATTGTACCGATGGCTATAATGAGTTTATTCCTTATGGAAAACCCTATAATTTTAGTAAGCATGTTAGCGTTTTAGTTAATCAATAAAAATTACTTCCAGTTTTTTGGAAATAAAAAAATACAAAGATTTGATTAACAATTTTTAGGCGGTTGCCAAATGGAAGAAGTACATTCTGAAGCTATATAACGGACATCTTTTAGAATATAATCATCTTTCAGACAAAATATTTCTTTAGATAGAATAGAAAAATAGGTTTTTGGTGCTTCGGTGCTTATGGTTATACTGGTAGTATGACAGCCAGATTTGAAAGGAAGTTTTGCATCCTCCTCATCGTGCATAACACCCGTAGCATAATGAATTTTTAAATAGTCTAAAAAACTGATATAATGATTATCGTTTTTGTGTTTCCAATAATGTTCAATTAAAAAAGGTAATTTATACAATTGGTGCAACTCTGTCCCGTAAGACATGAACACGATCAATATTATTATGGAAAATAACCTTTTCAACTATGCAAAAGTACTTAAATAGACTTTAGTAGGAGATAAAACTGTTAAAAATTACGTTAAAAAACTTCAATAATACACATATCGTGGATTAAATCATTGAAAAACAAGCTAAAAAGAAAATACTTTTATTCAATTATTCAGATAAGTGAAATATCTATTATGATAAAAATAGGCATCATAGGCATGGGTAGAGTTGGCTCACAGCATTTAGAAAAGCTGTTAGAGAACGACTATTTTGACGTGATTGGATGCTTTGATATTAATAAAGAAAAACTCCAACGTATCAGTGAAGAATATAATGTGAAACAGTATGAGGATGTAGATGAATTGATTCAACAATGCGATGCTGTTGATATTTTAACTTCTGCCGATTCTCATTTTTATTATGCTGAAAAAGCCATTCGATACGGGAAACATATTTTTATAGATAAACCGATTTCGAATAATTTAGAAGAGGCGAAGCGTTTGGCAGAATTGGTGCGAGAGGCAGGTATTAAATTTCAAATTGGACATATTGAACGGTTTAATCCGGCGTTTTTGGCATTAAAGTCATTTGAAATAAATCCGATACTGATAGAAGCACACCGATTGTCTGTTTTTGACCCTAAAAGAGTGTCAGATTCTATCATTTTTGATGTTTTGATTCATGATATTGATATAGTTTTGTCGTTAGTAAAGGCTAATATTAAACATATCAATGCGAATGGAGTAGCTGTGTTGTCGAATCAAATAGATGTAGTGAATGTTCACATAGAATTTGACAATGGTTGTGTGGCTAATCTTACTGCGAGTAGAATTGCGGAACAAAAAATGCGTAAGATGTTGCTCTTTGAGCGCAATTGTCATTATACATTAGATTTTTTACAAAGAGAAGCCGAAATGGTGAAACTCTCTGAAACGTCAAAGCATAATTCTGTTCCTTTACGTTTGCAGGAAACTATGTATTACATTAATTCAGAAACATTAGAAACAGAAGAATATGATGCATTAAAAGAAGAACTCAAAACTTTTGCAGAATGTTTGATTTTTAATACAGAACCTAAAGTGTCTGTTTCAGATGGTTTAAAAAGTTTAGAGGTCGCACATGAAATTTTACGCAAAATCAATAAATTAAACGGGCATCAATTTTCGGCAGACAATAAATTATTGAATGCAGTTTGAAATACCATTCGCGTATAATAAAGATTTTTTTTCACGCAAAGAGCGCAAAGTTGCAACGTTTTATTTTGGTAGATTAATTCTTGGCAGATTTAGTTTTATCATTTTCCGATTTATCTTTTTCTTCTATTACAAAACTTGCCGGGAAAACTGGTTTTACTTGTTGTAAAAATTTGAAAGCTTCTGTTTGAGTTTCAAAATCACCGGCCCGCAAACGGAAATTAGGAGAGGAGTATGTTACAAACGTTACGATACCCGGAAATCGTGCTGAAAATTGTTCCTTTGCTTCAAATATTTTATCTCTAGAAGTAGCTTGAAAAATCTGTACCCGAACAGCACCTTTTTTAGAAGGTTTGCGGGTGTACATTTTTTGAAGAACATCAACACGCGGATCTTTGAAGTATAAAATATTATTTCCTACTGCTGGAATAGAATCATTGTTATCTGCTTTTATCATTTGAAATGCAACGAAAAAGCAGACAATCAATAATCCGTATTTTATACTTGTTTTTGTCATAGTTTATTAATGTTTTGCAGTATTTAGTGCAATCATTATGCCATTTCTTTTCCGTGGCAATGTTTGAATTTTTTACCACTTCCACAAGGGCACAAATCATTGCGTCCTACTTTTACTTCTGCACGCACTGGCTGTTGTTTTTCACGGGTTTCTCCGTTTTCAGCACCATTGTATTCATCTTCTATCGTGCCATCCCCTCTGCTTTCTGTTGTTTTTTCTACCACACGTTTGGTTTGGCGATGTTGTTGTACTTCTTCAGCATCTTCAATCGGTAAATGCCCTTTTAACAAGAAAGTAGATACATCTTTATTGATAGAGGAAAGCATTTGTTTGAATAATTCAAAAGCCTCAAATTTAAAAATCAATAATGGGTCTTTTTGCTCATGCACAGCCATTTGAACCGAGTGTTTTAATTCATCCATTTGGCGTAAATGATCTTTCCAATGATGGTCAATAAATAATAAAATGATATTTTGTTCAAATACTTTTGTCAGCTCTCGTCCTTTGTTATGATATGATTTTTCTAAGTTGGCAACAATATTAACATTGCGAGTTCCATCCGAAAATGGCAAAATAATATTTATGTATTGATTGCCTTTTTGCTCAAATACATTTTTAACTATCGGGTATGCTTTTTCTACAATCTCGTCCGACTTGCGCAAATATTTTTGATAGACTTCATGATAGAGTTGCTCTGTCAAATCTTCTATTCTTTTTGTCTTTAAATCTTCTTCAGAAATATCAGTATCTACTGTAAGGAAACGAATACAGTCTAATTTAAACGTTTCAATATTTTGGTTTAATTTTCCGTCATTACAGATTTCAAAACTTAAATCATAGAACATATTAATAAGGTCGAACGTAATACGCTCACCGATTAAAGCGTGTTGTCTGCGCTTATAAATGACTTCCCGTTGTGCGTTCATAACGTCATCATATTCTAACAAACGCTTACGAGTACCAAAGTGATTTTCTTCTACTTTTTTCTGTGCTCTCTCTATAGATTTAGTTACTAAGGAATGTTGGATAACTTCACCTTCTTTATAACCCATTTTGTCCATCATGCCGGCAATACGCTCTGAGCCAAATAAACGCATCAAATCATCTTCTAAAGAAGAATAAAATTGTGTGGAACCCGTATCCCCTTGTCGTCCGGCACGACCGCGCAACTGTCTGTCCACTCGTCGAGAATCATGCCTTTCTGAACCAATAATAGCTAATCCGCCCAATTCGCTTACATCTTTACCAAGTTTAATATCCGTACCACGACCAGCCATATTGGTAGCAATAGTTACTTGTCCGTTTAAACCCGCTTGTGCTACAATTTCTGCTTCTCGTTGGTGCTGTTTTGCATTCAATACATTGTGAGATATTTTGCGCATGTTGAGCATGCGGCTTAATAATTCGGATACTTCTACATTGGTGGTACCTACTAAAACTGGACGACCTTGTTCTTGAAGGTGTATAATTTCATCAATAATGGCATTATATTTTTCTCGTTTTGTTTTATAAATAAGGTCTTCTCTGTCTTCCCTTTTTATAATTCTATTAGTCGGAATAACAACGGTGTCTAATTTATAAATTTCCCAAAATTCTGATGCTTCTGTTTCGGCAGTACCCGTCATGCCACAAAGTTTGTGGTACATACGGAAGAAATTTTGCAAAGTAATAGTAGCAAAGGTTTGAGTAGCGGCTTCAATGGCTACATTTTCTTTAGCTTCAATGGCTTGGTGTAAGCCATCGCTGTAGCGACGACCTTCCATGATACGACCCGTTTGTTCGTCCACTATTTTCACTTTGCCTTCTATGATAACATATTCAACATCTTTATCAAATAAACAGTATGCTTTTAGTAATTGATTGACAGTATGTAAACGCTCTGATTTTATACTGAAATCTTGTAATATTTCATCTTTATGTTTTAATTTATCTTCATGTGATGAAGTAGAATTTTCTACTTCTGCAATTAAAGCCCCCACATCGGGCATTACAAAGAAATCTTTTTCTTCTCCTGATGTAGTAATAAGTTCGATTCCTTTATCTGTAAGATCTATTTGGTTGTTTTTTTCATCAATGACAAAATATAATTCGGCATCACATTTCGGCATTTCCTTTTGTTGGTCTTGCAGGTAATAGTTTTCTGTTTTCATTAGAATTTGTCTATTGCCTGGCTCACTCAGAAATTTTATAAGTGCACTATTTTTTGGTAATCCTCTGTGCGCGCGCAATAAAGCTAATCCGCCTTCGCCTTCTTTAGAGCCTGTATTGCCTGCTGCTATTTGTTGTTTGGCATCTAATATAAATTGTTGAATAGCTCTTTTTTGAGTATTTACCAGTCGTTCTATTCTTGGTTTTAATTCCAAGAACATTTGGTCTTCTCCTTTTGGTACGGGTCCTGAAATTATTAAAGGAGTTCTTGCGTCGTCAATTAAAACGGAGTCCACCTCATCTACCATTGCAAAATGTAATTTGCGTTGTACTTGCTCGTCTGCGGCACGCACCATGTTGTCGCGCAAGTAATCAAAACCAAATTCATTATTAGTTCCATAAGTAATATCTGCTAAATAGGCGTTTTTTCGACCATCCGTATGTGGTTGGTGTTTGTCTATGCAGTCAACCGTAATTCCAAGAAAATTGAATAGCATACCGTTCCACTCAGAGTCACGACGTGCCAAATAATCATTTACTGTAACGATATGCACCCCACAACTTGCCAAAGCATTGAGATAGGCAGGTAAAGTAGAAACGAGTGTTTTTCCTTCACCCGTTGCCATTTCAGAAATTTTTCCTTTATGC
Organism: Bacteroidota bacterium; assembly: GCA_039797705.1. GTDB lineage: Bacteria > Bacteroidota > Bacteroidia > Chitinophagales > JADIYW01 > JADJSS01. The sequence goes on along the minus strand of JBDKHK010000102.1, from coordinate 3,492 downwards.
AAAACGATACCACCAATCAGCTGTACATCATAATGCACCATATTCCAAGTAATTTCTCCGCCGGCAGCCTCCCATTTATTTGGGTAAATGGCATCATCGCCCTCTATTTTTATGAATTTGTTTTTTACGGCTAAATCTCTATCTAATGGAGTGGCTTTTACCCGCAAAAACTCATTGGTAGAAAAACGTCTGGAGGCTTCTTTTACTACGGCAAAAGCTTCCGGTAATATTTCTTCTAAAATTTCTTCAATTGCCTCGTCGCGTTCTTTTTTTAATTTATCTACTTTGGCGAAAATACTTTCCTTTTCGTCTAACTCTAATTCTTCTTTTTCCGCTTTTTCAGAAAGTTCTGATATTTCTTTATCTATTTCGGAAAGATATTCTTTAATTCTAAATTTGAAGTCTTGAGTTTTTTGTCGAAGTTCATCAAGAGAAATGTTTTGATAGGACAAAAAATGTTCATTTATTTGAGCTACAATTGGTTCAAGAGTCTTTATGTCGCGATTAGACTTGTTACCGAAAATCTTGGAAAGCCCTTTTTGTAAGAAATTTAGCATATTGTTATATTAAAAGATAGTTTGCAAAGGTAATTTTTTTACAACATTTTTAAGTTATAATAATTGTAAAATGACAAATATTGTGCAAAACTTAAGATGCAGACAAAATGACGGTAAAATAAAGATGTATGAAGAGGTGATTTTCGTTTAAATCAGTATAAATTCCTAATTTTACAACAAAAATTTTAAATGAATATTTTATTATTAGGTTCAGGTGGCAGAGAAAATGCCTTCGCATACAAATTAGCTCAAAGTAAACATTGCTCTACATTATTTATAGCACCGGGAAATCCGGGCACAGTGAATTTTGGCACTAATGTAGCTATAGCTGCTACAGATTTTTCTTCTATAAAGAATTTCGTAATAGAAAATCAAATAGAACTTGTGGTAGTTGGCCCCGAGGCTCCATTGGTAGAAGGTATTTATGATTTTTTTTTAGAGGAGGAAGCATTGAAACATATTCCAGTATTTGGTCCCTCCAAAGTGGGTGCACAATTGGAAGGAAGCAAAGCATTTTCTAAAGCATTTATGGTGCGTCATCAAATTCCTACAGCAGCGTATGCAGAGTTTACGTCTGAAACCTTACAAGAGGGGTTGGATTATATTGCTCAACATACACTTCCAATAGTATTAAAAGCAGATGGACTAGCGGCAGGGAAAGGTGTGTTGATTTGTACCACAACGGAAGAAGCTCAAGCAGAATTTAAAGAAATGTTAGATGGAAAATTTGGTGAAGCCAGCGCCAAAGTGGTGATTGAGGAATTTATGGAAGGGATTGAATTTTCTGTTTTTGTTTTGACAGATGGAAAAGAATATAAAATTCTACCAACAGCCAAAGATTACAAACGTATCGGCGAAGGTGATACAGGATTGAACACTGGTGGAATGGGAGCGGTGTCGCCACCACCATTTGTAACAGAAACTATGATGCAAATGGTAGAAAAAACAATCATTCAACCAACGATTGAAGGTTTACATAAAGACGGTATCGCTTATAAAGGTGTGGTATATGTTGGGTTGATGCATTTGAAAACAGGAGAAACCAAAGTAGTAGAATACAACTGTCGAATGGGCGACCCAGAAACGGAAGCTGTTTTTCCGCGTATTCAAAATGATTTAGTAGAATTGATTTTATCTGCCATGAATAGCCAACTTGCTAAGGTCGAATTGCAAATAGATAAACGTGCTGCAACTACTATTATTTTGGCAAGTGGAGGTTACCCACAAGATTTTGAAAAAGGAAAAGTAATTACAGCAATAGAAGATTGCAAGGATTCGATAGTATTTCATTGCGGAACCAAACTGAATGAAAATGGTGAGTTGCTTACAAATGGCGGACGTGTTTTGGCCGTTACTTCATTGCACGAAGATTGGAAAGAAGCAGTTAAAATTTCCAATAAAAATGCAGCAATTATTCAATACGAAGGAAAATATTACCGACGAGATATTGGCTTTGATTTGTAGTTTGTTTAGCATAGTAACCTCAAAGCTTGTTCAAGTTTGTATATATTTATACTTAAATTTAATATATATAAGAAGTAAATAATATTTGTAGAATAAACAAGTTGAGAGACATTATTTATCTTTGTGTAACAAATTCAAACCTTATGCCTGTTACATTAAGGAAAAAATTTACTAATACAACCAAATTAATTTCTCAACAAAAAACTAAAGAAAGTGTAACCATTGAATTACACAATAAAGTATTACAAATATTAGGCAACCCAACACAAAAGAAAGAGGTCGTTTTTAGTCTGCCCTCTCATGCAGCGTGTAATAAAAGTTTAAAATTCTGGTGCAAGAAAGCTGGAATAGATAAACACATTACAAGACATTGTGCAAAACATTCATTTGCTACAAATTTAATTTATTATGGTGCAGATGTAAATACAGCAAGTAATTTATTAGGACATAACAGTTTGAGATATACAGAGAGATATACCCACATAATAAATCATTAAAAGAAAAAGCAGTTAGTAACCTACCAACAATTATTTATGATAGAAAAATTATTAAAAGAAATAGAGCAGTTAAAAAAGCAACTGAATGATTTAAGGCACTTGCAAAGCTACAAAATAGCCCAAGCATTAGATATTGAATATACTTACGAAAGTAATAAAATAGAGGGTAACACTTTAACCTTACAAGAAACTCAATTAGTAATTGAAAAAGGGTTAACCATTGGTGGCAAACCATTAAAAGAACATTTAGAAGCAACTAACCATTATTTTGCTATTGAATATATCAAACAATTAGTGGAGGAAAAAACACCATTTACAGAGCGTGTTTTAATGCAAATACACCAGCTTGTTTTGCAAGGAATAGATAACCATAATGCTGGTAAATATAGAAATGTGCAAGTGCTCATAAGTGGTGCAAAACACATACCTCCACCACCTTATTTAGTAACCAAACAAATGGAAGATTTTTTTATTTGGTACAATGAAAATAAAAGCACTTTGCACCCAGTTGTATTAAGTGCTGAAATGCATGAGCGATTGGTAACTATACACCCTTTTATAGATGGTAATGGCAGAACCAGCAGACTATTAATGAATTTAATTTTATTGCAAAATGGTTATCCAATAGCAATTTTAAAAGGAGATGTTGCTAACAGATTAAAATATTATGAGTGTTTGGAAATAGTACAAACCCAAAGCAACAAAGCCCCATTTATAGAACTCATTGCAGAAAATGTAAAAGATACCATAAATAGAATTTTAAAAAGTATTAGTTATGAATGAATTAGATGAATGACAAAATAAACAAAATTAAAATAAAAAAGCTCTCTGAAAATCAGAGAGCTTTTTGTTTGTAGCCCGTAGGGGAATCGAACCCCTGTTTGAAGAATGAAAATCTCCTGTCCTAACCCCTAGACGAACGGGCCGTTCGTTAAAAGCGAGTGCAAATATACCAACTTTTTACATTCTTACAA
>JBDKHK010000101.1:0-2505 GCA_039797705.1 Bacteroidota bacterium | reverse complement strand
TGGCAAAATAAATACAAGAACGGAGATAAAAAACAAGGTGAGAAGTTCTTTGGCTCTACTCGTTGGTTTGTTGCGTTCACAGATGCGTGGCACTTGTTCGGAATAATAGAACGTATCGGATTTGTTATTACATATACAAGCGTTGGGTACTTAATTAACATGAATCATTGGTTTGCTTTTATGCTATTTTTGTACCCTTTTTCTATGCTAATATTTCACTTATTTTATAACTCAAAAAAACTAACAAAATGACAGCTTTAATAATCTCTCAAATCGTGGTAGCACTAATATTTATTGGTGGTTTGGCGCAATCAATCATCTTCAAAAAGCAAAATAAAAAAAATTGGTGGTTGGGTATTATAGTAGCGTTAATTGCACTTGTAGGAACGGTTTTAATTTGGATTGGTAAATAAAATAATTTAGCATAAAAACCCAAATTAATATGCTAAAAAAAACAAAATGAAAGGAGGAATGGAAGTATTAGATTATATAATTGGTGCAATAGTAAAAGCTATAACATACCTATTTGCTGTCACCATTTCTGCAATAGTAAGTACACAAACTTACTTCTTATTCATGGCATTAATTATTGGTACAGACAGCGTACTCGGATTAATGAATTTAAAAAATTTTAGAAAAGAATTTGTTTGGAATAGATTATTCTTTAATGGCATTGTACTAAAAGTAGTGGTGTATTCTTTAATAATTTTAACTACCTACAAAATCGACCAGATTTTTATTCAAAATGTTTACGAAAGTAAAGTTCCACTGGTTCTTGCTATGGCATTAATTTTCTTTTCTGAAATCAAATCGGTATATAGAAACTTTGATAAGTACCGAAACGGAAATATCAAAGAAGATGCAGATTTATTAAAGACTACTTTAGAGTGGTTGCGGGATATTATAGATGCTGTTCGTGGAACTAAATTAAACAAAAAAGACAAATACGATGAAACAGATGTGGAATAAGTATCATGTAGTTATTATTACTACCATAGTGAACATAGCATTAATAATTGTGGCGGTGTTGCTAATGTATAATACCTATAATTCATTAATCAGCAAGCAAGAAAAAATATACCAAAAGCTGGAACAAGAAAAACAAGCAGAGATAGCCAAAAGCCTTGAGATGATTGATAGTAACAGGCAAGGCAATGATTTGCTTAGCAAAAAAATAAAGTCGGTAGAACTGCAAATAAACGCTATCTACTTGCAGAAGAAACAAACCATAAAAAAGAAATATGATAAGGAGATTAGCCATATTAGTAATACTACTGTCGATAGTACCGCTAACATACTCACAAGACAATTACAAGATAGTATCTCGGAATGATAGTATCATAATGAGCAATGAAGCAGGTATTAAGATTAATCGGTTATTACTCGACCGCAAGAGATGTTACGAGGATTTGAACAATGAAAGGGAACTGACCAAAGGCAAAGACAGCATTAACAATTACTATGAATTATTGGTGAACAGAATGAATAGTACCGACAGCTTACATAGAATAACGGTAGTGCAATTCAGTAAGTTGTTAGATATTAAAAACGATAAATATGACAGCCTGAAAGACAGTTTTAAGCAAATAAAAAAACAAGGCAGAAAGAATATAGGTATCGGTATTGCTATTGGATTAGGGTTATTGATACCGACATTAATAGGAATTAAATTTATAAAATAATGAGCGCACAAAAAGAAATAATAAGCAAATACGGACTTCCAGACAACGTTTATCAAGCTAAATATTGTGAACTATGGAAAGTGCAAAAAGACTTTGCTTGGTTTCCTGCTACTAAGATTTTTATCAATAAAGATTTAAAAAATAAATTGTATAATGCCTTTAAGGAACTGGAAACAAATAATTTGCAATCAGAAATAAAAACCTTTGATGGTTGTTTTCAACAACGAACAGTAAGGGGTTCGGATATGATTAGTTTGCATAGCTGGGCGATGGCAATAGACATTAACGCAAGTACAGAGAAATTAGGACAAGTAAAATCAACATTATCTCCTAAATTCATTGAGATAATGTTGAAGAATGGTTTGTTCTGGGGAGGAAATTACAAAGGTAGAAAAGACCCTATGCACTTTAGCCTATATAACGGTTAATATTTATAATCGAATAAATCAGAACTTGCAACATACAGGAATATAGCGTTCGGATAATTATTGCGCCATTGGATTAACGCTTCAATCTCATTTATAGCTTCATAATTTGCACCTGTGGACATGATATTATCATGAATCCGATATACAATGTGATATTTTTTCATTTCTTTTTTAGTTTATTTTGTTTTGCTATGCGCTATGAGTAGCGCATAGCCATTAGTTACAGGAAATACTACGGAACTGCATAAAACGACAATATGTGTTCTATCATTGGTAGTGTCCATCCATCTCCTAATAATGATGCTGCTTTGTTTCTTGTTAGAATATCGCAGTAATTATCTGGAAATCCCTGCAACCTGCATAATTCTGTTTTATTCAAAATCCTTACATTAAAG
>JBDKHK010000100.1:0-15675 GCA_039797705.1 Bacteroidota bacterium | reverse complement strand
CCTCAATTCTTTCAAGCAATTCATCTGCTTGGTATAGTATAATTTCGTTTTTCATCGGTTAAGCTGCTTTTATGATGTTATCAAAATTATTCTCCATTCGGTTCATTCGCTGATTGAGTGCATAACCTTTCAATAAATAATCTCTTAAAACATTGGTTGCCCATATTCTGAATTGTCTGCCTTGTTTGGAATTAACACGATAGCCCACAGAAATTATGACATCCAGATTGTAATGTTCTACTGATTTTGTTTGAGTTTTTCCTTTTATAGCACCATGTTGAGTGGTTGTCGCAAAATTTGCGACAACCACTTCTTTTCTCAATTCGCCCTCAGAAAAAACATTATTGATATGTTTGCCAATAGTTTTAATATCTCTTCCAAATAATAAAGAGATTTGTTGGCGGTTCAACCAAACTGTTTCTTCGTCTAAGCGAACTTCAATGCGTTCTAGCAATTCATCTGCTTGGTATAGTATAATTTCATTTTTCATATCAATTCTTTTTCTTCACGAAAATATTAATGCTCACACCTTGCATGATGTCAAACACATTTTGGTCGGCACTTCCATCTGGTGTAGCTTTTTTTTCATGGATTATTTTAGTAGTTTTCTATTCTCAACTTCTTGTAGCACACTCATCTGTTGAATAGCAATTTTGTTGAGTTTTATTAATCTGTCTTTTTGAGATATGTTTTCTGAGATAAAAACGGCATTGATATTTTCCATATTGGATAAACAAATCAATTCATTGATAGTGGCATAATCTCTTAAGTTTCCTTTTAATGTTGGATTTTGTTCCCGCCATTCTTTAGCGGTAATTCCAAAAAGTGCTACATTTAAAACATCGGCTTCGCTGGCGTAAATAATTGATGTTTGCTTTGTGGTTAATTCTTGTGGAATTAGGTTTCTTTTTATAGCGTCTGTATGTATATGATAATTAAGTTTGGCTAATTCTCTTTTGGCACTCCAGCCTAATTGCTGCTGTTCTTCCTCTTTTAAACGCTGAAATTCTTTTACCAAATAGAGTTCAAACTCAACAGAAACCCAAGCTGCAAATTTGAAGGCAATATCTTTGTGGGCATAAGTTCCTGCATTTTTGCCGCTAACTGTAATTATACCAATAGCATTTGTGAGTTCAACCCACCGTGTTGGACTTAGGGTAAAGGAATTGCTTCCTGCTTCTTTAAGTAGGGGGTCGAAATCGACCCCCTTAAAATTTGAGTTGTTTAAGAGTTCCCATAAACCTAAATATTCAATGGTGTTTTTGGTTCTCAACCAATTCTTTATCACATCTTTTGGTTCAGCAGGATTTTTTTGTTTGGCAATATCTGTAATGCTGATGTATTCTAAATTGTTTTTAACAACAATCCTTATAGCTGTATCTTTTACTTTTAATTCAATTTTTGACATAACTATTGCTTTTTCTTTACGAAAATATTGATGCTCACACCTTGCATAATGTCAAACACATTTTGATCTACTGAACCATCGGGCGAAACCTCTTTCTTCTTAGCATTTCCGTGTAAATCGAGAATATAGATTTTATCAAATGTTTTCATTAGTTCTTCCCGCATCTTTCGGTGGATAATACCATCAATAAAGCTATTGTTAGAAATATAGGCTAAAATCCCTTCGCCAGTTTTTTCGATAAAATGCTGACCATATCGAATAAATTTGATGTAATCGTCTGATAAGGGTTGAATATTTCTTTCGTTGAGGTTTTTCTTGTAGTCAGCAGTTAAGCTTTCAATCCATTCTCCTTTGTTGTTGGAACTCACACTATACGGTGGATTTCCCATCACCACCATCACCGGACTATCTCGTTTGATATGATTGGCTTCGTTGGCTTCACTACTTAACCAATTGGCAAATAATGTTCCTGTATCGGGGTGGTGTTCTTCTAAACTGTTGGTGAGATAAACTCTAAATCGTTGGTTTGTGGTAGGTTTATAGCCAGTTTCGGTAAGCAACAAATCTAATTTAAGGTGAGCCATTGCATAACTTGCCATGAGCAACTCAAAACCGTTCAGTCTTGGGATTAAATGCGTTTCTACATAATTACTCCAAATACCTTGTTGTCCAGCAAATTTTTTGTGAATATGCTTTACCACTTCTGCCAAGAAAGTTCCTGTACCTGTGGCTGGGTCTAGGATTTGTACTTTGTGAACTTCTTGCTCCACTTTCTTGCCTTGCACATCTACTTTTATTTTGGTTTTGCTGGTGTCTGCCAAACCTTGCGGCAAATCAAATTCCGTTTTAAGAATATCATCAACGGCACGAACGATGAAATTGACCACAGGTTGCGGTGTGTACCAAACGCCACGAGCCTTACGCAATTTCGGATCATATTCACTTAGGAAAGTTTCGTAAAAATGGATAATAGGGTCTTCAGCCCCTCCCGACCTCCCCGAGGGGGAGGAGAATTTATTGTATTTTTTCAAAATTTCTTCCACATTGCAAGCCAAGAAAATATCTACTAAACTATCCACAATCCATTTTATGCGGTCGTCAATGTCGGGCCCGGCAATGTAACCAAACAGTTTGCGTAAAAATGGATTAGATTTAGGAATTAACTCTGCTGCTTCTTGCCTGCTGAAAGTAGCCAAAGTTGGGTCGTGCAGTCGAGCAGCAAACATACCGTAAGCAATGGTTTGGGCATAGACATCTGCAAACCCTTGTGGCGTAATATCATGAATCAAAATATCTTTGAAAGCCATCATTTGTTCTTTCAAAGTACTGTCTTCTTGCTTTTCTTCATCACTTGTCAAGGCTTTTCCAATCACATCAGAAAGAAGTCTGGCTTTACCTGCCATCATTTCTGCCAATTTTTTACTGCTCTTTATGGTTTGTCCAATGTGAGAACAAAAGTCTTTGATTAGATTTTCGAAATTGGCAAAGTTTTCAGGCAAAGGTTTAATGCCTTTTGCTGTTACTTCTCCAATCGCAACTTTAGTGATAAACTCTCCGTCGCGGTACAGATGAAAACTCAGGTAGTCTGTGAAAATTAAGTTGTTTAATGAAGTTTTGTAACGGTCGAACTGTTCTTTGTTTCCCGTTTTCTTTGTGCCGTCCAAGTCTTTGTCGCCAATGTCTTTTGCTTCAATAAATCCAACAGGAATCCCGCTATCAAAGCGGGACAAGTTATCTTTATTGGTCAAAATATAGTCAGGAGCACCACAACTTTGTCTTTTTGGCTCGTTGATCGCACGGATTGTCGGTACTAATGCTTCTAAAAGATTTTGTAAGTCTCCACGAAAAGTATGTTCAGTCGCATTTCCGAGTTTGTAACGTTGGTTTATGTTTTCTAAGTATTGTTCTAAAGTCATTTATTTTGTTGTCGTTTTTCAGTCGCAAGTTTCAATTTTTGTCTATCGGTGCGTCATGTGGTTACCGCCAACTCGTAAATAGATGTGTGGTTTTAATTCTGTAATAAAATTACTTAGTATCAACCACACCAAAACAATTCATTTTTACGCTATTTGTATACGACTGTGAGGTAGATTCCGTCTGTATCGGCATAAAGCCGTATTCACCTTGTTCTAAATCTTCTTCAATTAATATTTCATATAAACTGTCTCTTATTTTTTTAAATTCAAGAGATATTAAGTTTCCTGTTACATCTTTTACCTTGCCACTTAAACGTTGGCTTCGATAAATAAAGGTACGTCTATCTTTTTTTATTTTGGCAACCTCAAGATTTATGATGTCATAAGGATCTATTTTATCACTATTCAGTTTTATGAATATACGAGGAATATTACCTTTTTCAAATTGAATTTGAGATTCCTGTTTCATGGCATTTACAAATTCATCTGTGCCACGATATATACCTTTTTGTTTTTTTACGAAAATTCCTTCGACGCGCTCTAATCTTTCTAAATTTTTGCCATCTAAATAGTAAGGTCGGTTTGTAAATTCTGGGTCTGGAATATTATCAGACGTGTTTTTTGTAAAAGTAGTTATTTGGTATTCATTACTGGCTCTATTTTTACTAATTACCTCATCATTTGCATTGTCATCCTTTATGTTTTGAATAGTTGTTTTTGATGCCGATATAGGTGGTGTGGCTTTCTGTGATTTCTCCTCTAATTGTTTTTTTAATTCAGCAATTTCAGCATCTTTCTGGTCTTTTATTTGTATTTCTTTTTGTTGTTGAGTATCTTTAATCCTTTTCTCTTCTACTTGTTTTTTTAATGCAGCAATTTCAGCATCCTTTTGACTTTTTAATTGTGCTTGTTTCGCTTGCTCTTCCTTTTGTTGTTGCTCTTCTTTAATCTTTTTCTCTTCTACTTGTCTTTTTAAAGCAGCAATTTCAGCATCTTGTTGACTTTTTAATTGTGCTTGTTTCGCTTGTTCTTCCTTTTGTTGTTGCTCCTCTTTTAATCTCTTTTCTTCTACTTGTTTTTTTAATGCAGCAATTTCAGCATCTTGTTGTGTTTTAAGTTGCTCTTGCTTTTTAGTTTCCACTTGCTGTTGTTGTGCTGCTATCTGTCTTCGCAATTCTTCTATTACTTTGTTTTTTTCTTCTATTTCAGGGTTTGTTGTTGTTTCGGCAGAAGATGAATTTGTATTTGTTTGAACGGGTTGAGTGATTACAGGAGTAGTAGTGGTAGTAATTGTGGTAGAACTAGAAGAAGTAGTTGTAGTATTGTTATAATTAGTTTTTGGGGCTTCATCTTGCTTTAAAGGTGCATCGGTGGCATAAGTTGTAACATCTTTTTTTATAATATTTTCAGGAACATAAGTGGTGGAAATTTCTTCCTTATTATTCGGGTTTAATGTAAATGCTAATAAATATTTCCATTGTTTTGACAGAATTAAATTGCCGTTTTTAATCTCAAAACGATCGGCTTGTTGCAATAAATCAAAAAATAAATCTTCTATTTTTTTTACCCCACAATAGCTGTAATCAGGTGTAAATTTATTAATTTCAAAAGTAGTGTTTAAATCAGATTTTACAACCGCTCCAAATTTATTACATGCACCAAATCCATCTATTTTATCATTAAAAGTATTGATATTTATCCAAATAGTATTGTCATCCATTACAAAGCTAGAACCTTCATTTTCTTTCATTTTGCGCAAATACCATTTTCCGTCCAAAGGCGCAATGGTTTGTATTTTGGTCGGTTGAATTATTTTTCCTGTATTTGTAGAAGATAAGGTGTTATTATTATTTATTTGTTTTACAAATTTCTTACTTAATTCATTTACTAAATAATAATTTCCATCTGTTGTTGGTTTAACTTCTATTTCATAAGAATATCCAGCTTGATAATTAAAGCCAGCAATAGTAGCATTGAATATTTCAAATTCCTTTTTCCCTTTTTCTTTTACAAGTAAACATTTTTTATCTCCAATTTCACAAGGAACTGTTTCATAATTTATTTCAAAAATTTTCTTTGTAATATCTGTATTTGATGCAGTATTTATTTGTTGATTAATTGGTTTCTTTGAAATTATTTTTATCAATACATATTTGAATATTGATTCATTAGCAGCAATAGGAGGTTGTTTTAATTCTTGTCGAACAGAAATAGTATAGGTATAGCCTGCTTCATAATTAAATCCTTCTATAGTTTCTGAAAACATTTCAAATTCTTTTTTACCTGAAAATTTTACCAATAAACATTCATTATCTGCTCTTGCAGCACAAGCCACTTTTTCATAATTTACAGTCAATGTTTGAGGGGATGGATTATAGGTACTTTGTCCAAATAAATTAAAAAATGCAAAATAAAGCACAGTGCTTAAAAGATGTTTCATGTAATAAAATTTTATTCGAAAATAATAAAATTTTCTTATATTTCTTTAATCGTCACCCACGAATCCGTATTTCTGCCTTTGTCGTCGGTGCAGGAAATTTTTAATTTTCCAATAGTTGGCTGGATAAAAACAGCTTCATTCTTATTAACTGTTTTAATAAATTCATTATTGATATACCATGAAATATTTTGCACATCATTAGCCGCTTGCGCCACCAGCATCAACTCTTGAGTATCTTTTTTATTTAAGAAATAAGTCAAGCCATTTACAGGCTTGGTAATTTTGGGTGCTTGGTTTTCAAACACTTTCAAACAAGCAGGATTATGAGGAGGAATTTTAGTATATGGTAAATTCGTTTGTGTCCAATAACTTAATAATTCAGGTGGATAATTTGGGTATAATTTTTCTATATAACCATCATTGGGCAAACAAGCAGAACAATAGGAAATACTACTATCTTGGCTTACCCATACTTTTTTTAAATGAGTACATTTTTTATTTGGACTTTTTCCCGGAATATAAAGTGCCATTATTTTATCGGTGCAAAATTCACTTGGAATATCACCAGTTTCAGCACATACATATCGATACTGTAATTCTTTCGGCCGCTTAAACCAATCTTTGTCTGTATTTTTATTAATGCTATTAAAAATCTGTAACAACAACGGTGTGGCAATGTCGGCACCACTTATTTCTGGAACACCTTTGCCATCAAAATTTCCACACCAAACGCCGACAGTATAATTATTATTAAACCCAATGCTCCATGCATCTCTTCTGCCATACGAAGTGCCAGTTTTCCATGCAATTTTCGGCATATTTACCACACTTTCTGCCCGATTGGGCAAGTCGCTTCTTCGTAATTGTGTTAGTATTTGTGCTACCATATAATTGGCAGCAGGAGAGAGGATTTGAATACCAGAATTGCTTGAATTTTCTTTTAAATATGTTGGTACATAAAACGTTCCATTATTGGCAAATACCGAATACATTCCCGTTAATTCTTCCAAAGTAACGCCACACCCGCCTAATGCAGTGGACAAACCTAATTTATCTTTGTCCTTTTGTATTTGCCGGAAGTTGAGTTTGTCTAAAATATTGGTTAATGTTTTTACTTCAATATCATGTAGTATTTTAACAGCAGGAATATTGAGTGATTGCGCCAAAGCATCTGATAATGCTACTTGCCCGTGAAAATGTTCGTCATAATTTTCAGGAGTATAACCATCAAAATCTACAGGAACATCTGCCATTACAGAGCGTGGAGTATATAAACCTTTATCGAAAGCAATGCCATAAATCATCGGTTTTAAAGTACTACCAGGTGAGCGAATGGCTTTTACACCATCCACTTGTCCTTGCGTGAAAGTGCTATAAAAATCAGGTGACCCCACATAAGTAACTACTTTGTGTTTTTGATTGTCAATAATAAAAACAGCCGCATTTTTTATATCTTTAAATTGTAATATTTTCGAATAATTTTGAACAATTTCTTCTACTTCTAATTGCATGTTGTAATTCAAATGAGTAGTAATTACTGGCTGAAAGGGATATAATTGTTTCATGCGTAAACAAAAATGAGGAGCAATTTTTGGCGGTGTTCTTCTGTATGCAATGAGTGGTTCTTCTAAGGCATCGTTTATTTCATCGTCTTTAAAAGTATGATGTTTTCGAAATTTTTTTAGCCATTTATTTCGTTCTTGTTCTATAAAAGAATTTTTCTTTCCTAAAGCTAAAGATGTAGGTCTGTTGGGAATAATAGTTAGGGTGGTTACTTCTGCCAAACTTAGTTGTGCTGGAGATTTTCCAAAATAAATATATGCCGCAGATTTCACGCCTTCAATATTGCTTCCATAAGGAGCAAGATTGAGATAAAGTTGTAAAATTTCTTTTTTACTAAAATTCCATTCTAATTGTAAGGCTCTAAAAATTTCTTTTAGTTTAGATAAAACAGTACGTTCTTTGGGTTCTAACATGCGGGCAACTTGCATGGTAATAGTAGATGCTCCGGATGTTCTTTTGTGTTGAATAGTATTGTTGTAAAATGCGCGAATAATTGAAACAGGATTTACTCCAAAATGCCAATAAAACCAACGGTCTTCCTTTTGTATAAATGCTTTTTGAACTGTTGGGGTAATTTCTTCTAATTTGGTGTACATACGCCATTTATCATCATTGGTTAAAAAGGAAGAAAGTATGGTGCCGTCTTCAGCTTCTATGATGGTAGAATAATTTTGTTGGATCTGTAAAGGAAAAATAACATCTAAAATATTAAAGAAAAGAATGCACATAAATATTGCCCATATTTTGCGCTGATGTAGAAGTAATATAGATTGAAAATGCTGCCACATTTGTTTGCAATATACTATAAACACAGAAGAATTAAAATATTCATTCTGTATAATAAATCAGCACTTCTTAAGAAGTGCTGAATATTTTTTTATAAAAGATAAGTGAGTTGTGTTTTTATGCAATCGTTACATCTTTATCTAGATAAACATCTTGAATAGCATTTAATAATTCAACGCCAACTTTCATGTCTTTTTGGAAAGCTTTACGTCCTGAAATTAATCCCATTCCACCGGCACGTTTATTTATAATAGCGGTTTCAACTGCTTCCGCTAAATCTGTTTGTCCTTTACTTTCACCACCAGAGTTAATTAATCCGGCTCTTCCCATAAAACAATTTGCAACTTGATAACGTGTCAAATCAATTGGATGATCGGTAGTTAATTCGGAATATACTTTTGGGTGTGTTTTGCCAAATTTTATTGCATTATAACCCCCATTGTTAGTGGGTAATTTTTGTTTGATAATATCTGCTTGAATCGTAACGCCTAAATGATTTGCTTGAGAAGATAAATCGGTAGAAGTGTGATAATCTACGCCATCTTTTTTGAAATCATTATTGCGCAAATAACACCATAAAATCGTAGCCATTCCTAATTCATGTGCATATTCAAATGCTTTAGAAACTTCAATAATTTGACGGCGAGATTCTGGAGAACCAAAATAAATAGTAGCACCTACCGCCACAGCACCCATATTCCAAGCGTCTTTGATAGAGCCAAACATAATTTGGTCAAATGCATTTGGATAAGATAAAAATTCGTTGTGATTAATTTTTACGATAAAAGGTATTTTATGAGCATATTTGCGTGCAACAGAACCCAACACACCAAATGTAGAAGCTACGGCATTGCAACCGCCTTCAATAGCTAATTTTACTATATTTTCAGAATCAAAATAGATTGGATTGGGGGCAAAACTTGCACCTGCACTGTGCTCAATTCCTTGATCTACTGGTAAGATAGATACAAAACCAGTATTAGCTAATCGTCCGTTGCCATAGAGTTGTTGTAAACTGCGTAAAACCTGAGGATTTCTGTTGCTTTGTATCCAAATTTTATCCACAAAATCAGCACTTGGAAGATGTAATAAAGACTTGTCAATCGTTTTACATTCATGCTCCAGTAAGAACTTTGCTCTTTCGTCGCCTAATAGGGTGGTGTATTTGCTCATAATGGCTGTTTTTTTCGCACGCAAATATATAGAAAAGTAATGATTTAATATGTTTTATACTATTACTCTTGTTAAATATTGTATCAAAAAATTATTTTTTTGTAGCATTTCACGGCCATTTGTCTAACATCTGTGGATATAATACACTTTTTTTTTACCTTTTATTATTTTTTTGTATTGATTTAAATCAATTTTTATCACATATTGGTATTGACATAAATCAATTTTTTGCTCAACTTTGTATCATAAACCATAAAACAAATTAACTATGAAAAAATTAACGAAATTGAAGTGAACCAATCCTAAGCACCCAACAGCTACTGAAACATAATACCTTCTTGTTAACAACCTAAAATGACAACTATGAAAAAGGTATTATTTGTATTACTCCTTGTAGCACTTGCACTCGGCGGATACGCAAAAAAGAATAAAACAGCAGACCCAATATGTGGAGCGTGGAAATATTATAATGGAAGTGTTATAAATGATTTTCAACGCATAACCAAACAAAATGCTTCCAATACATTTGCATCTGAGTATTTTGTTTTTAATAAAAATAATGAATTCAAACATGAATTTTTAAACAATGAAAATCAAATTGTCAAAACCTTGATAGGCAAATGGAAAGCAGAAGATGGAAAAATTAAAATTTCTTATGCTGATATTGATTTTCAATTATCAATCAATTATTTCTTTATAGATAAAGATTTGGTGTTAGGTCAAAATTTTAATCACGTCGTTTTAACAAAAGATATTTCTGAAGGGTATAACGATGATAATGCGAATTTAGCTTCTATAGGTAAATAATATATAGAAGTGTAAGAATTCGAACTGAAAATTAATCAAATTACTGAAACAATACAAAAAGCATATTTATATGCTATAGGAAATTGCTATTTCATTTTTAAACTATAATATTCTAAAACAATTAAAATATACACATGAAAAAAATATCATTAGTGAGTTCAACATTCAATCAGGTATTGAATAACTCTATAGAAAACCATAGAAGTATGATAAAAGCTTTTGTTGCATTTTTTAAAACTACATTGGTAGTAATTGTAATGATGTCGTTTTATTCTTGCGACAGAAATGTTTCATCCGGCTGTGGTTCATGGCCAATGGCTAATTCGAACAACCATAATGCATATAAAGGAAGCGGTAAAATAACACCAAAAGCAAATAGTAAACATCTCAATACAAGAGAGTATGCATATTATAAAAATCATTAATAATGATGTAATTTTTTTTATAAACAAGCCGTTTCTATACATAACCAAATAAAATAAATACTACGAAAGCGCTGGTGTTCAATTTTATATTTTGTGTGATATTATGTGGTGCTTGTTCCAAACAAAAGGAAACATTGCCACCGTATTCACCATCGGTAGTAGATTCAACAAAAATTGCCACTGTTTTTTATTCGGAATGGTTATCCCCGAAAGGAACTGGAAGTATAAACCCTGGAGATACGACATACTCTGGCGGCGGCGGTGGTGAAGGAAATCCAGGAAAACCTGCACAAGTACAATTTTTTTCTGTAAATGCTGCTGCAATTACAATGGAAATCATTAATAAAGGAGTTATAATGGCATATTGTACTTTAGAAGGGGAAGGTAATATTATCCGACCTTTGCCTGCCACAGTTATGATAAAAGAATTTGCCAGTACTTTTAGTTTTATACTTTCGCCAGGGAAAATACAATTTATACAAACCACCACCAATCCAGCAGGAGTGACTCCAATAAGTAATAAAAATAAATTTAGATATATTATTATTCCGCCTAACAAACCTTTGAGATGTAGCAGACCATTAAAGGAAATGTCTTATAAAGATGTGTGTCAATTGTTTGAAGTTCCGGAGTAATGAATTGGTTGTTTTCATGGTTTTATTAAAGGGCTATCTAATAAGATAGTCTTTTTTATAAATAAATAAATCACGCCCTCCCGATACAAATAACAAGAAATAAATAAAATGAAAACCGTTAACTCAATGTTTTTTCCTCTTACTAATTATCACCATCGAGAATGATTGTTTCATTGCAATTTTACATCATCAAAAAAACTATAAAATTATTAATCATTAAAATCAACAACTATGAAAAACACTACTAAAATGGAAACAATGTTCAATCAGGAATTGAACACTCCACAAACCATCAAAACAAACTTCAGATGCAGCATTAGCCAATATGCAAAATTATTACTGGTAAGTTTTATTTTGATTTTTTTTGCTTCTTGCGATAGAAGTATAGCAAATGGTTGCGGAACATGGCCAACCGCTCATTCTAATCATTACAAATCAGGAAAACACGATGCTGTAAAGAAGAACAATATGCATAACAATAATAGACAATATGCTTATTATAAATAAAAAGTAGGTGCAATGTATTCATTTATTTAGGTTGCTCTTCGGAGCAACCTTCTTTTGTTTAGTGGTATTATTTTAATCTTTTTTTTCTTCATTTTTTATGAAAAATATACTATTCATCCATTTACTCAATACATCTACCATCTGCTAAGTTTAAAGAATATGTTTGATTTAATAAAGCCATTTTTACATCAACAAAAATTCATCACCATAAAATTTAAAACCATGAAGAAAGCAGTATTAATAACCATTCTTGTAGCAATAGCACTGGGAGGTTATGCAAAGAAAATAAAAATTTTAAATCCAATTTGTGGAACGTGGAAATACACTAAAGGAAGTGTTAATAATGATTTTCAACATATAGAGGGACAAGATTCTAAATCAGAAGTTATTACTGAATATTTTGTTTTTAACTCAAATAATGAGTTTAAGCATGAGTTTGTAAATACTGAAAATAAATTGATAAAAAACCTAAAAGGAAATTGGAAATTGATGGACGGAAAGATAAAAGTTACATATACAGATTTAGATTTCCAATTAACCCTTAATTATTTCTTTTTGGATAAAGACTTAGTTTTAGGTCAAAATTTTAATCATGTAATTTTAAGCAAAGATGCTACAAGTGAAAATTTAAACAACAACAATTTAGCCTCTATAAATAAATAATCTTTTAAGATAAACTTAATTTTTAAGTAGAATTTATGTAAAATAAAATCATTCCCTTTGTGCGTCTGAGTCATATACCCGATTTATAAAATAAAATCAACACCATGAAAAAGATGAAACAAACAGGATCAACATTCAATCAGGTATTGGATATTCCACAGAATCAGGCAAAAGGTCACCCTAAGCTTTACAAAATATTTACTTTTATGATGATAGGAGTAGTACTTTTTTCGCTGTACTCTTGCAGCAGAAATGTCTCTTCAGGATGTAATTCATTTCCTTCTTACAATTCTAAATCTGCTTATAGAAGATAAATTTATCTGTATTTTTTTTAATAGGCTATTCATTTGAATAGCCTATTTTTTTGTCTTTTTTTTACGAATTCTAAGTCAAAGCACCCGAATACTCATTTTTATTGATTTATATAAAAAACAGGTGCAATATTGATTATCAAATATTTTTAAAACTATAAAATTAAATTTTATGAAAAATCTAACAAAAATTTTATGTTTAATGGCTGTAGTAATAGCCATGGCATGCAGCAAAGAAGGGCCCAAAGGACCAGCAGGAATGGATGGTACAAACGGTACAAATGGTACAAACGGTACAAATGGCAAAGACGGCAATGCCAATGTTATGTATTCTGATTGGTTTTCTTCCAATTGGGTTGCTGGTTCAGGCGGTGCTGAAACTTATAAATTTGACACAGCCATTGCCCACATTACACAAGATGTATTAGATAAAGGAGTAGTATTAGCTTATACGAAGCCATTTCTTCTTCTTGGCAATACACTTGTTCGACCTTTACCCGCAACTACTTCAGATGGTTCTACAACAGTACTTTGGAATTATGTATTAACAGTTGGACATATAAAGTTTACAACCAATTTTTCAATGAAACCAAGAAATGAAAATCAATTTCGTTATATTATTATTCCTGCTTCTACCCATTTACGCTTAGCAAAACCATTAAAAGATATGACGTATAATGAGGTATGCGAATTGTATAATATTCCTAAATAAATTTAATTCGTATTGTACAAAAACTATAAAAGCTGCTCACTGAGCAGCTTTTATAGTTTATATGAAAATTATCAGTCTATAAATCCTTTATCACGCATCCAGTCGTCGTTGAAGAATTTACCTACATATCGTGAGCCATGATCGTGCAATAATATCACCACTAAATCGTCCTTTTGTAAAGGAAATTTTTCATGTAATTGTAATAAACCTTGTACTGCTGCGCCAGCAGAGTTTCCAGCAAAAATTCCTTCTTCTTTTGCTAATCTGCGTTGCATTAATGCCGCTTCTTTGTCGGTTACTTTTTCTATATAATCAATCAAACTGAAATCATAATTCAACGGAATAATATCTTCTCCAATTCCCTCTGTGATATAGGAATGAATCTCTTTTGGGTCGAAAGTTCCTGTTTCATGATATTGTTTCAAAATAGAACCATACGTATCAATTCCCCAGGTCTTTACTGAAGGATTTTGTTCCTTTAAATATTTGGAAGTTCCCGTTACGGTGCCGCCTGTTCCAATGCCCACTACAAAATGTGTGATTTTGCCATCTGTTTGTTTCCAAATTTCTGGGCCGGTGCTTTCATAGTGCGCTTGTCGGTTCGACAAATTATCATATTGATTCATCCAAACAGAATTGGGTGTTTCTGCTGCTAATTTTTTGGCTACTGAATAGTAGGAGCGTGGGTCGTCCGCATCTACACTTGTGGGGCAAACAATGACCTCTGCGCCCATAGCGCGCAGCATATCAAATTTTTCTTTAGATTGTTTATCGGTAGTAGTAAAAATACATTTATAACCTTTAATACATGCAGCCATAGCCAATCCCATGCCGGTATTGCCGCTGGTACATTCTATAATAGTTCCGCCTGGTTTTAGGCGTCCGTCTTTTTCAGCATCTTCAATCATTTTTACCGCCATACGGTCTTTGGTAGAATTTCCCGGATTGAAAGATTCAATTTTTACGCAAACAGTAGCAGGAATATGCGCAGTAATTTTATTCAGCTTCACCATAGGCGTGTTTCCTATGGTTTCCAATATGTTATTATAAATCTGCATAAGGCAAAGATACAGAATTTTTTAAGCTATAAAAAATGAAAATAAATTCATTTTAATCAGTTTGTAAAAGCTATTATATTTTATATTCTCAATACTTAATACTTCTTAAAAAGTTCTCTTAAAAATAAGATGAAAATATATAAATCGTCGTAAAAATATCGTTTAAATGTGCGTTTGGGTTCTGATAAAAAGCGGTGTAACCATTCTAATCCTACTTGTTGCATCCATTTTGGGGCGCGACTTTTTATTCCGGTATAAAATTCATAAGAGGCGCCTAAGTTAAAAAATAAAGGCACTTTGGCGTTGACAGCTTGTAGCTTTTTATATAAATTTACGATAAGCATTTCTTGTTTGGGATAACGCAATCCTAAAAAAACATAATCCGGTTGAAATTGTATTAATAACGGAAATAACTGTTTGGCTTGCTCTTCTACGGCTTCTTTTGTTGCTTCAAAAAATGGAGGAATATAGAAATTAGCAGAAGCATATTCTGTTGCTAATTTTTCTTTAACAATTTCGTTGGGTAATACTAAAAAAATATTTTTTTTATTTTTTATGGCTGCTTTCCAAATCAATGGAAATAAATCACTGCCGGCTAAACGTTTCTTTAAGGGCCTGCCCAATAATTTTGAAAACCAAATAATCGGCGCACCATCAGGTAGTATAAAACGAGATTTTTGAAAGATGGGTAACAGCTCTGTGTTTTTATTCAAATGCACCGTCAAATCTACATTTGGAGTGATGACAGCAGGGAAAAAATTATTGTTTGTAGGCGTTTGAATAATATCATCAATAATAGCATCAAAATTATCGGCTGCTACAAAATCTAAATTGAAAATATGTTGTTTAACGAACATTTTTTATCTTCTTTATAATTCTATTAAAATTTTTTATTAATTGAGTTGTGGTAATCGTAAAGTGAATTTCGTTTTTATTCAAATAGCGATGGAGCTTTAAATCTCCAGTCCAAATAAAACTCTTTTCATAAATAGCTAAAGCAACATAAGGTGCATCATCTTCATCTACTTCTTTTACAATTCCATACGCTTGTTTTCTTGTTTTTCGAGGAATTTTTTCATCAGGAATAAATTTAATAGTGTTGATTAATGTCTTTTTGTATTTTTCACTAGGAATATATTTATTGTACTTTTCCTCATTTGAATTTAATTCATCAATCATGCTTGATGGTGATATACATTCAAATTTTTTTGAAAGCAAGATTGCAGAAATTATACTATCTGGTTTGATAAGTGCGGCAATGAAAATATTAG
>JBDKHK010000099.1:0-25754 GCA_039797705.1 Bacteroidota bacterium | reverse complement strand
TTTTCAATATACAATAAATCATATCTCATGCGCTGATGCATTTCTGTTAAAGTAGAAGCATAACCATATTTCACCATTCCTAATGAAGTAATGCCTGGTTTTACGCGTTGCAAAAGTTGATATTGTGGCGCTGTTTCTATTATTTGATGGATAAAAAATAGTCGTTCCGGTCTTGGTCCTACTAAGCTCATGTCGCCTTTTAAAACATTCCAAAGTTGTGGCAATTCGTCTATTCTATATTTTCGCAATATTATACCAAGAGGAGTAATGCGTGGGTCGTTTTCAGAAGAAAGTTGTGGTATTCCATTTTCTGCATTTTCTATCATAGAGCGAAATTTTATGATAGAAAAAATTTTACCGTTCAATCCAACTCTTTCCTGTAAGAAAAAAATAGTTCCTTTGGACGTTTGTTTTACTCTAAGTGCAATAAATAATAAAAAAGGAGAGAGCACCAGTAAGCCAAAAAATGAAATTAAAATATCCACTAATCGTTTACTTATTTTTTGCCACGGAGTCATCCATTCGGTAGGAATTTCAAGGAGAGGTGAACCAAAAATACTTTGTGTTTTAAATTTTCCAAAAATAATATCCAGTTCATCGTGCAGTATTTGTACCGATTTTCCTTGATTTAAAAAATTGAAAATATAACGTTCTATAGTTTGAGATGGTATGTTTTCCATGGCTAAAATTACATTCTCTGCCTTTGTATTTGGTAGTGTATGGACGATGTCACTTTCATCTACTAATATTTTATCTGTAATGCTATAGGGTAATTTTATTTTGGAAGAATATATTTCACGTTCCACATTTTCTGTACTTTCTTTAGTTCCTATTAATAAAGTTGGGATAAATAATTTTCCTGATAGAATTTGTTTTTTTACAATACTAAGCACTGATATTCGAGCAACGACGGTTAATGAAAAATGAAGCAAAATAAATCCTAAGAATAAAAAATAATAATCCTTATATCCTTTGATTTGGTCATCCAGCATTAAACTAAAAAATAAAACAATGCTGCCAATAAATGTTTGTAATAAGGTTTTATATAATTCTAATAATCTTGATTTTTTGAGAAGACTTTGGTAAGTATTGGATATAAAATAATAAAATATCCAACCTAAAGGAATTATAATTATCCCAACAGTAAAATTTTTATCATTAATTAGAATATCTAAGTCAAGTAAATTTTTTTCTATTATTATTTTGCGATAAATAAAAAAAGAAAGCCATGCCAACCATGCAGCAAAAAAATCTGCTATGATGTACCAAATAATACCTTTGTCCGACATTTTGCGCATAAAACAAAAATACTAATTTTAAAATAATAACATATAGATACTAAAGAGCCGCTCTCTTTTATCTAAGTATTAGATGTAAAACCGAAGATAGAAAAAGTAGGAATGTTTGGGGTGTTACTATTATGCCATTTCAATGGCATACCACACCCCAAAGAAATGCATAATACTTCCTGTTAAAACAAAAACATGCCAAACCGCATGATGGTATGTATAACGTTTCCAAGCATAAAAAATAACCCCAAAAAGATATGAAAGTCCACCTAATAATATAAATAATAAAACTTTATTAGGAACAAATTGAAGTATAGTATTTATTTGAAACAAACCGATACAACCCATTACTACGTAAATAATAGTGGAAAGGGTATCATATTTTCCTGTCAAAAATATTTTTTTTAAAGTGCCAGCAGCTACAATACTCCATAAAATTACAATAAACCATTTTATTTTTTCAAAAGGCATAGTTTGCATAAATAATGCAGTATAAGTGCCTGCAATCAAATAATAAATACTGATATGGTCAGCAATGCGAAGAATATATTTCGTTTTTTCATTTATTACTGCATGATAGATAGTAGAACAGGTATATACTGCCGTTAATCCAATTGCAAAGAAAATAAGACCAACCAAACGGTAGGTTACTTCATAGTGTGCAGCCTTAACAAACATTAACGGAATTAATGTTGCAAAGGTTATGAAACCTACTCCATGTGTAATAACATTTGCAATTTCTTTTTTTATTTCAACTTTCATACGTATATTTCAAAGGTTATATTTAACTAATTTAGCGGTAAGAAATTCCTATAAAAAAGTGCGTCTGATTAGAATATTCAAAGTTACTGTTTAATGACAACAAAAAAGAATAAAAGGTTTAAAAGCGCTGTTACTATTTCTTTACTAGTAAGTCTTTTTTTTGTATCCTGCTACCCGCTCACTACTGGTGCCATCAAGTGGCGAATAAAATGGGATAAAAAACTAATAGCAAGTAAAAATGAATTTCTTAAAGACACCATCCTTGTTTCTGAAAATCAACCTAATATCATACTTATCGTAGCAGATGATTTGGGATTGAACGATGTAAGTTGTTATGGTCACTCGACCGTGCAAACCCCTAATATTGATGCTTTGGCAAAAGAGGGTATCCGTTGCACTAAAGCGTATGCCACTTCTCCCGTTTGTGCCCCTTCCCGATGTGGTATTCTCACCGGAAGGTACCAACAACGTTGTGGTTTTGAAACCCAACAAATGGAATTTTATCCCACCAATATTATTGAATATTTATCAGGTAAATATATGTCCCAAAAAGACAGCTCATGGGTGGTAGTTACCAAACCTCATTATCCCAGAGAATGGGAAATTGTAAAACAAGGAATCCCGCCAAGTGAAATTACGTTGGCAGAATTATTAAAAAAATATAATTATAAAACAGGAATTGTTGGAAAATGGCACCTTGGCAAAGATCCTGATGTCAATATACCAAACAAAAGAGGCTTCGACTATCAATATGGATGTTATGGCGCATTTACGCTCTATGTAGAAAATGAAGTACAGGAAGATATTGTAAATTATAAACGAAAATCATTTGAATCAAAGTATCAATGGCAAATGGCTCGCAAAGACGATGCTATGATATATGAAAATAATAAAAAAATAAAACACGAAAAACAATATCTTACCGATGCCATTAGAGATAAATCTATTCAATTTATTGAAAAAAATAAATCAAATCCTTTCTTTTTATACATTCCTTTTACCGCCCCACACGAACCCTATCAAGCACCCCTGGGCTTATACAGCGAAGAATATGTAAATGTAAAACAAAAACCCAAAGCAGTATATAATGCCATCATTCGTTCAATGGATAATGCTATTGGTGCTATTGTGAAAAAATTACAAGAATCTGGTATAAAGGAGAATACTTTTATCGTGTTTTTAAGTGATAATGGCCCAGCTACCTATACCAAAGTTGCCACCAGTGAGCCATTAAAAGGAGGCAAACTCACCGAATTTGAAGGAGGAATAAGAATACCTATGATATTTAAATGGAAAAATCATTTTCCAGAAAACATTGTTTATGAAAATCCCATCAGTACGGTAGATATTTTTTCCACCGTTGCAGCCGCAATTAATATAGAAATGCCTACAGACAGAGTTTATGATGGTGTAAATTTGATACCCTATTTTTCAGGACAAAACGCTACATTACCTCATGATAAATTATTTTGGAGGGCAGACCACATACATGCAATTCAAAAAGAAGATTATAAACTTATTTTTAGCACCAGAGATAATTGGATAGAATTATACAATCTTCGTATAGACCCAAATGAAAAAAATAACCTATACCTGTTAATGCCAGACAAAGTGAAAGAATTAAAAGATGATTTACAGCGATGGGAAAAAACCTTACCCTCCAAACCTATGTGGCCACGAATTATGGATCACCGTTTTGTCATTGATGGAAAAACATACTTATTCCCTTCTTAAATTTATGCTATTATTTTTTTTATATAAAAAACATTTCCACTCTCTCCTTGCAAACGCAATGAAGAAATCTGTAATTTTATTTTTTTTTATTATATCAACAGTTTCTTGTAAAAATGAAATAAAGGAAAAGGAAGGAATGATACTTATAAAAGGAGGAACGTACGAAATGGGTGGCGATAATATTCAAGCACGTGCCGATGAATTTCCAAAACATACCGTTGAAATATCTTCTTTTTGGATGGATAAAACCACTGTAACCAACGCACAATTTAAAAAATTTATAGATGCTACTCAATATATCACCACCGCAGAAAATGATTTTGATTATACAAATGAGAATGGGGAATCAGTTCATCAAAAAGCCGGCGCATTAGTATTTAAAAAATTAAAAGAAGGAGAGCCCGAAAACCCAAATACATGGTGGATTTTTATTGAAGGAGCTAATTGGAAACACCCACAAGGACCAAATTCAACTATTGATGGAAAAGATAATTATCCGGTTGTTCAGGTATCGTGGTATGATGCGGAAGCTTATTGTAAATGGGCAGGAAAGCGATTGCCCACCGAAGCAGAATGGGAATATGCCGCCAGAGGAGGCATGGAAAATAAAATATACAGTTGGGGAAATGAACCAGTGTTTAATGGTGCCATAAAATGCAATACCTGGAATGGCAATTTCCCTTTAGACAACTCCATGACAGACGGATTTGAACGAAGTGCACCCGTAATGTCCTATCCACCGAATAATTATGGATTGTTTGACATGGCAGGAAATGTATGGCAATGGTGCAACGATTGGTATAACAAAGATTTTTATGCAGAATGTAAAGAAAGTAGTAATTTTAAAAATATAGAAAACAAGATACCCAATAGCGACAAGGAAAAAGTAGTAAGAGGTGGTTCCTTTTTATGTAGCGATAGCTATTGCTCGGGTTTTAGAGTATCAGCCAGAATGAAATCTACTCCCGAAACAGGCTTAGAACACACTGGATTTCGATGTGTAAAAGACATAAAACTATAATGAAAAAATTATTTACGATATGGTTTCTATTTCCTTTATGCCTAATGGCAAAACCTGAACTTTTTAAAACAGGCGGAAGGCCTCGTATGCAAATTGGAGGACAAGTAGGTGCTAATATAAATTATTTTGTGTATAAAAACGGAATGCAAAAAGATGAATCTGCGGGATATGAAGGAGGCATATTTTTTCGCATTTCTCGGCAAATGGCATTCGTGCAATTTGAAATAAATTTCCTTAGAACTTCTGTTAATTTTAAAAATGGCATCTTTACAACCCTTCTTAATAACACCATCCCTTTTGATGTTCTTAAAATGAAATACCACACCGTAGGAATTCCATTAGTTTTTGGGGCTTATGCAGTACAAAAACCCATTTTCAAACTTAGGTTTTACACGGGAATAGAAACAACATTAATAGCCAGAACGAAGGTAGTACTTAAACAAAATGATACTTATACCTTCAAGCTGACACGACCCGAAAAAAGACAAATTTTTCGCCCAGCCCAATTTAATTATTTATTAGCCACTGGTGTAGATATTGCAATGTTTACGATTGATTTTAAATATAGTGTCGGTATGCGAAGCTTTTTTAAAGAGGAGTACAGAACGCAAACTCATTTATTTCAAATTACCGTAGGTGCTATTTTTTGATAATTATAATCCCAAAATGTTTTTAATAGTTTAAACTCTTTATCTTAGCCAATATGTCTGACTTTTTATTTACCTATGGAACCTTGCGGATGAATGAAAATCCATCCATGACAAAATTCTTAGCCGAAAACACCGAATTAATAGGATTAGCTGTTCTTTCAAAGGCAAAAATATACCGCATAGATTGGTACCCAGCCTTGATAAATACCAATAATGATGATGATAAAGTAGTAGGTGAATTAGTTAAAGTGATAGGCAATGATGCATGGTTAGTTTTAGATGATTATGAAGGCATTGGCATGGAAGAACCACCTTGCGAATATGACAGAAAAAAAATAAAAGTATTAGCAAAAGGAGAAGAGCTTGAATGTTGGGCATATTTCTATAAATTACCTTTGCCTAACGATGCCAAATGGATTCAATCCGGCGATTTTTTAAATCCATAAAAAATCTGTCATTAGCGAAGTGTTAATTGCCTTTAAATCTCATATCTTAATACTCAATACTTAATACTTACTACTCAATACTTAATACTCAATACTTAATACTTACTACTCAATATTTACTACTCACAATTATTTTCTTACTTTTGCACTATGACAGATACATTGCCTACGGCTCAGGGAATTCTAAAAGCTAGAAAAGTTTTAGAAAAAATTATAGAAACAACGCCTTTAAAATTAAATGAACATTTATCAGAAGAATTTAAAGCAAAAATCTTCCTAAAAAGAGAAGACCTGCAAGTAGTACGCTCTTACAAAATTCGTGGTGCTTATAATTTTATGGCACAGTTAACTCCTGCACAAAAAAAACAAGGTGTTGTATGTTCGAGTGCTGGTAATCATGCACAAGGCTTTGCTATGTCTTGCCACATTTTAAAAATTAAAGGGGTAGTTTTTATGCCAATAACTACACCTAAACAAAAAGTAACAGCAGTAGAACGGTTGGGTAAAAAATATATTGAAATAATATTGATTGGTGATACGTATGATGATGCAAAATATGCCGCATTAAAATATGTTCAGAAAGAAAATAAAATATTTGTTTCACCCTTCGACCATAGATTAATTATGGAAGGACAAGGAACAGTAGCCGCAGAAATAATAGAACAAATAGGTAAGAAAAAAATAGACTATGTTTTTGTTCCAATCGGAGGAGGCGGTTTAGCATCTGGAGTTATTACGTATTTAAAAGAATTTTCACCAGATACAAAAATTATTGGAGTAGAACCAGAAGGTGCACCAGCTATGAAAGAATCTATTCAAAAGAATAAAACTATTATTTTAGATAAGATTGACAATTTTGTAGATGGAGCAGCCGTAAAGCAAGTTGGAAACATTACTTTGCCAATATGTAAAAATGGTTTAGATGACCTTGTATTAGTGCCCGAAGGGAAAATTTGCACCAAAATATTGCATCTATATAATGAAGATGCGATAGTAGTAGAACCAGCCGGAGCTTTATCCGTAGCGGCATTAGATTTTTATAAAGAAGAAATAAAAGGAAAAACAGTTGTCTGTATCATCAGCGGAGGAAATAATGACATCCAACGCATGCCCGATATTAAAGAACGCTCTTTAATTTATGAAGGATTAAAACACTATTTTATCATCAGGTTTCCGCAAAGAAGTGGAGCTTTAAAAGAGTTTGTCAATAAAGTACTAGGTGCTTCAGATGACATCACCCTGTTTGAATACACCAAAAAGAACAGCAAAGAAAGCGGACCAGCTTTGGTAGGTATAGAACAAAAACACAGAGATGATTATGAAGCATTATTGTCTAGAATGAAAAAATATAAAGTAGATTACATTCCTGTTCAAGACAATCCGATGCTTTTCAACTTCCTGATTTAATTGGTTTAATTTAATATTAATACTTATTTATCTCTACGGTGTTACATCTTTATACAACATAATTGTAGTTATATTAGCAATCCACTATTTGTAAATAACACCCATGAAAGATTATTCAGCCGAATCATTAGCCTTGCATGAAAAGCTAAGAGGAAAGATAGAAATTACATTAAAAACTGATTTGTCCACCAAAGAAGATTTGACTTTGTGTTATTCTCCCGGAGTCGCAGAGCCTGTATGTCAAATAGCAAACGACGAAGAAAAAGTATGGGATCTTACCATAAAATCTAATACAGTGGCTGTTATTTCAGATGGTTCAGCCATTTTAGGACTTGGAAATTTAGGTGCAGAAGCCGCCATTCCGGTGATGGAAGGAAAAGCAATGTTGTTTAAAAAATTTGCGGGCGTAGATGCATTTCCTATTTGTTTGGCTACTCAAAATACCGAAGACATCATTCAAACCATTCGAAATATAGCTCCAGTTTTTGGGGGAATCAACTTGGAAGATATTTCATCTCCACGATGTTTTGAAATAGAAGAACGCTTGCAAACATTAGGTATTCCGGTTTTTCATGACGATCAACATGGAACAGCTATCGTTGTATTGGCGGGAATTGTAAATGCCTGTAAATTATTAGGCAAAAAAATAGAAGAATTAAATGTAGTAATCAATGGAGCTGGAGCAGCAGGTTTAGCCATATCTAAATTACTAACATGTTTTGATATAGACCCATCTGTTTGCACACCAGTGAAACAAATCATCATGTGCGATACCAAGGGAATTATTCATAAAGATCGTTCTGATTTGAATGATTTTAAACGGGAAATTTTACGCCACACCAATCCTAATAATTTAAAAGGAACACTAAAAACTGCTTTGAAAAATGCAGATGTATTTATTGGAGTAAGCCAAGCAAATCTTTTAACGAAAGATGATGTAGCCAGCATGAATCCAGAACCGATTATATTTCCTTTGGCAAATCCAAATCCTGAAATTACGCCCGAAGCGGCTTATGAAGGCGGCGCTGGCGTGGTAGGAACGGGTAGAAGTGATGTTCCCAATCAAATTAATAATGTTTTGGCATTTCCCGGTATTTTTAGAGGTGCTTTAGATATTCGTGCCCGCAGAATTACACCACGCATGAAAGTAGCGGCAGCTTATGCTATCGCAAATTGTGTAACAGCAATACATCGAGATAATATTATCCCATCTACGTTGGATTTAAACGTAGCTAAATGCGTAGCACAAGCTGTAAAAGATGCCTATTTGGAAGATTTGAAACATATAGAAACGCCTAAACATGCTTTGTAAACATGCTTTGTAAAAGCAGTATTAAAATGCACTAATCAATAGTTGGATAATTCCGATAATAAAACCAAGTACCCCTCCAATTAATTCGATAAAAGTAAATTCCTTTGCTGTAATATCTAAAAGTAATTGTTCTAATTTTTCATCAGAAAAATTAGCAACTTTATTTCTTACTAATTCTTGAATATCTAATTTTTCTTCAATTTTATCTATCGAAGAACCAATCACCGTTGGAAGATTGCGTTCTATTTCATCTACTATAGTTTTGTGAATACTTGCAATCAATTGGTCAGGAACAATTACATTTAATAATCCACTTTTTTCTACTCTTTCTCGGATAGCATTATCCACCCGAATAGCTATTTCTTCTTTAAAATTATTTAATGCATCGGGATCTTGCAACCTGCTTTTTATATCGCCAAAATTTATTAAATCACGTTGAACAACCAATCCTAATTTTGTAGCAATTCTGGGTTTGTTTTTAGGAAATATACCTTGAAAGGTAATAAATAAAACTTTAACAGGCCTGCGTGGATGAAAGAGCATTTTTATAGCAACCCAATTGGTTATCCATCCGATAAAAGCACCAATAAGAGGTACGGCCCATGTTTTCCAACTTAATAAATTAATTGAAATCAAAATCATATATTACTTTTATATTTGAATTCTACAAACTAACCTTACTTTTCCATTCGGATGGATTTGCTTTCCACTCATTTAAAGTGTCTAATTCATCTTTAGAAATATAGCCAGATTGAACGGCGGCACGAAGTAATATTTCATAATTAGTAAGTGTTTTCAATACAACTCCTGCATCTTCAAATCGTTGGCGCGTTGTATCAAATCCGTATTTGTAAATAGCAATCATACCTATTACTTCGGCACCCACAGCACGTAAGTCTTCTACTGCTTTCAAAGAACTACCTCCCGTCGAAATCGTGTCTTCTACCACCAATACACGTTGTCCGTGTATTAAATCGCCTTCTATGGTATTGGTTAATCCATGTTCTTTTGGTTTAGAACGTACATATACAAATGGCAATCCTAATGTATCTGCTAAAATAGCACCATGTGGAATTCCTGCGGTGGCTACGCCCGCAATACATTCTGTTTGTGGGAAATATTCATTGATTAAACTAATAAATCCATCTCTTACAAAATTTCTTACTTCTGGATGAGATAGCAATTTCCGATTGTCACAATATACTGGAGATTTTAATCCACTTGCCCATGTAAAAGGCTGTCGCGGTTGTATTTGAATAGCTTTGATATTTAATAGATATTCTATCAGTTTTTCTTTATAAATGTTGTTTTCCATGATGTTATATTTGAATAGTGATGTAAGTTTGACTTTATTTTTAAATTCAAATCGATTCTATTGTTAATTCTTATTATCTTTCAAAAAAAAGCTCGGCATAAATGTATAAACTTTTTATCAATAACAAGGTAGTTTTCCTTTGTCAAAATCCGTCTCATGTAAGTAATTTAATGAAAGTTAATTTTATTATAGAACCTTACCTCTCCAAAGAGAATTTTAAATCCATATTACAAGTGATTTTAAATCAACAGAATAACAGTGATGTTGTTTTATTTCACAAGGATGTAGATAAAATGATGGAAGAGGTTTGTAGTTTTTTTCTTTGTATAGAAGCTGCAGGAGGAGTTGTTAGAAATAATGCCAATGAAATTCTTCTAATTCATCGCAGAGGGTTTTGGGATTTGCCAAAAGGAAAAATTGAAACTAATGAATCCATAGAAGAAGCCGCTATTAGAGAAGTAGAAGAGGAAACAGGCTTAACCAATGTAAGTATTGAAAAATCAATTTCTTTTAAAAATTTGAAAAATAAAGCAACCTATCATTCATATTATATAGGTGATAAATTAGCTTTTAAAATTTCGTATTGGTTCGAAATGAAATCCATGCATGATACCGCATTGATACCGCAAACAGAAGAAGATATAGAACAAGCCATTTGGGTAAAAAATGAAGATATTCCCAGTTATTTTAATAATATGTATGCTAGTATTATAGACGTATTAAAAGAGGTTTTATAAATTTATATAAAAATTGATAAGTATGAAATTTTTTAACTTTGCATTTATTTCTACATTACTAAGCCTTTGCTTGTTATTTATTTTTAATTCATCGCAGGCACAATTGACCTCGTATAATAATAACTATGATTATTTGAATGTGAATCGTACAGCTTTTGTTACAGTCCCAGGGCTTAATGATACGCAGACGCATTATTTTACTATTTTAAAACATAGTTTTGAAGTACAAAAAATAGTTAGTTACCCAACGGATACTTCATTTACTTGGAATGGGTTAAAAGGTAAAAAAACGATTTACTCCAATGATTCTTTGATTTTATTTTTCCTAAGACCCAATGATGGTATTAAACGACCTTGTATTTTTTTAACGCATGGAAACAATGAACAGTACAGGGGCAGTTGGCA
This sequence comes from Bacteroidota bacterium, assembly GCA_039797705.1. GTDB lineage: Bacteria > Bacteroidota > Bacteroidia > Chitinophagales > JADIYW01 > JADJSS01. The sequence continues at coordinate 14,676 of JBDKHK010000099.1, read as the reverse complement.
CGAGAAGATGAAATTCAATGCAATAGATTTGGCAATGCGTGGTTATTGCGTGGCATATTACGAAAATCCAACCAGCTATGAATCGAAAAATAAATACATTACAAATAGTACACGAAAAGCTTTTTATAATGGATTTCAAGCAGCGGTTGCGGCAAATATGTATGTAGTAAAAAATGCAGCAAATTTGCAGGTGGACACCAGCCTTTTGTTTGCAGGTGGATTGAGCTTTGGAGCATTTTGCAGTCTTACTTTAGCAACTGCAGATAGTGCCCTAAATTTCACCGATACGTTGTTTAAAGTTCAAGGCAGTTTTACTAAAAAATCTATTTATAATTTAAAATACTCCAAAAATATAAAACGTGTTTTTTCTATTGGAGGTGGATTTCCTAAAGATGATACCGTTGCAATAAATAATAGCTATATGGGTAACTTTTTAGATAGTAGTGACAATAATTTAGCTATCCTTTTTTTACATGGTTATTATGATAATTTAGTTCAATTAAATACTACAAAATTTGGCACTGCAGATACAGTGGGTTCATTTTTTTACGCCGAAGGACCACAAGCGATTGTGAATAACATAAAAAAGTATCACCTAAAAATGAACGCCAAAACTGTATTGAATTGTAAAGGAGGACATCCTTTCATTACGACCGTTTGTGATTCTACAGATTATAACTGCATACAGCAATACCAATGGTTGTATTTAACAGAACCACCCAATAATGTTACTACTTCAGATCCTTATTTTACAGATAATTTGAAAGATACCTTGTTGCATTACTTTGTATATATGTCGTCACAAATAAGTGATGTTGATTTTATGATTAGTGATTTTTTACAGCCATCGGTCAATCATACAGCTTCGCAATTAAGTAAGGAATTGTATTATGTACAACCTCGAAATTATTACTCCTACAATCATGCGGAGGGTTATTATATTTTCAAAGATTTAGACTGTGATGGAAATGAAATTCTTACCGCAATGAAAGATGTAAAATTATTATCAGATGAGGTGAAAATTTATCCAAATCCAGCGCAATTCCAACTTCATTTTCAATCTAAAGAAACTATTGAAACTATCCGTATTTATAACCTGTTTGGAGAATTATTATTGGAAAAATATGTGAATAATAATATCGAGCAATTAAATATTCAATCTTTTCCTGTAGGAGAATATATCGCAACTATTCAATTCAAAAAAAGTATATCTACTAAAAAAATTCTTGTAATTCATTAGTAATAATTTTTTATATGATTGTGAAAAATTATGCCTGTATTATAAGATGAATTTCCACAACAACAATGTTGGAATCGAGCATAAAATTCCAATTGTTGGAAATGCGTTGGCTAAATCTGCATCTAAATCATATTCGTGCGCCAACAATGAAGAGGTAATCATCGGTGGCATGGCGCTTTCCATTACAGAAACAGTGAAAATTTGTCCTTCTTTACCCAGTATTACAACATACAATATGTAAATGAAAAGTGGTGCAATGATAAGTTTATACGAAAGTCCTATGTTTAATTTTTTCCATGGAATTTCTTTTAGATTAAATTTGAATTGCATTCCCAATGAAAGAATAGCCAATGGAATCATCCAAGCACCTAAGAACGTCAATGCATCAAAAGTAAATCCTGAAATAAATTGCTTGGGAACAAAAAGAGCAAATATAAAAATGAGAAATGGTGGAAATTTAATTAGCCGAAGAAGGATGGATTTCCAATTAAAACCATTCGAAGAAAAAGACGTTGCAATTAAAATTCCAAAGGTAGATAACAGTAAAAAACTTCCGGGCTGATCCACTAATATTGCATATCGAATACTTTCTCCACCATAAAAATATTCCAATACCGGATAGCCAACAAAGGAAGTATTTCCCAATCCACAACTGAGAATAATACACGCCATTGTTTTTTTATCGTACTTGAAATATTTACAAATAAAATAAGCAAATATTACGGAACCCAAAAATACAATCCATGCCGAAGCAATAGGAAATACTACTTCTTTGCTCATTTCTAAAAATGGAATTTTTACTAAAACAAGTGCCGGCAATGGCACATTCAAAATAAATTTATTGATTTGTCGTGCAGTATCTTTAGGTAAAATTTGAAAATATTTTACTATAATACCGATGATAAAGAGTAGTATAAGGACGGATGGTTGTTGCAAAAATGCCATAAATTAGCTATTCAAATGGTATTCGATAATATTTTCGTATTGGTCAAAATGCTTTATTGTATTTAATCCAAGATAGTTTATGGCTTCCTCGATAGACATAACAGGATGTTGCAAGGCTTTGGCGGGAATCAAGCCAATTAATTCACTTCCATTTGTTGCTACACCTATATTTTTTGCAATTTTCTTTATTTCTGTAAAGACATCAATTATCGGACTTTTTTCAATATCCGTAATATTAGTGGAAACTTGCACGCAATTAAATGCTTCCATATACCAACCAATTGCTTTTACATGTTGAAATAAATTGGACAAATAACTACCATCCTTACGATTTCTAATGTTTCTGATTTGCTGAGCAATTTCTTTAGCTACTTGTTCGTCTTTTGTTTTTAAATTGATATTATAAGCAATCAAAAACTTGCGTGCACCTAATGCCATCATGCCAAAAGTAGGATGAAATTGTTGTGGTCCAAAATCAGGCTTCCATTCTGGCAATTGAATTTTAGTTTCTATAGATTCATATTCACCTTTGCGAATATTCGCTAAGTTTTTTCGTTCGTTAGTGTTGGCAGAATATTCATATAAATATACTGGAATACCACTTTCTCCTAATTGTTTTCCTAATTGTTTAGATAGTTCTACTACTTCGTCCATCGTAATATGTTGCAATGGAATTATAGGGCATACATCGCAAGCACCCATGCGAGGATGCGCACCGTGATGTTGGCGCATGTCTATTAATTTTTCGGCTGTTTTAATAGCATTATAAGCCGCTTTTAAAACGGCTTGTGGTTTGCCGGCAAACGTAAAAACGGTTCTATTCGCATCTACACCGATGTCAATATTCATTAATTTTACGCCTTCTATTGCTTGAATACTATGAGCAATGGTATGGATAATAGCTGTATTTTTCCCTTCAGAAAAATTAGGCACACATTCTATGAGAGGCTCGTCTTTGGAAAACATTGGAGTACAAAAATAGTAAATTTGCATCGCATCTTTATTGTTTATAAACACTCCTTCTTTTCTTTTTTTTGTACATTTGAAAAGTAATTATGACTCCTGAACTTAAAAAATTTATTAAGGAATATGTTCATCTTCCAGAAGGAGAATTGAATGTAATTGTAAATAAGTTTAAAAGAAAAAAAATCAAGAAGAACGAATACTTATTAAAAGCAGGAGAGGTGTGTAAGGATTTGATTTTTGTTCAAAGCGGAAGCATCCGTTTGTATTACTTACAAGAAGATGTAGAAGTGTCGGTTTGGTTTGCACTGGCACATTCTTCGGCAGTCGAAATGTATAGTTTTATAAGCGAAACACCGACTAATAATTTCTTGCAAGCCATAGAGGATTCCGAGATATTGTATTTGCCCAAAATAGAATTAAATATACTTTACGAACAATATCCTAAAATGCAGGAAATGATGCGAAAATTTTGGGAAGATGTTATTTTACATTTGTTGGAACGTTTTACTGCCCTTCAACGAGATTCTGCCGAGCAACGTTATCTGGATATATTGGATAAGCCTGAATTAATGCAAACCATTCCTCAGAAATATTTAGCTTCTTTTATTGGAGTTACGCCCACTTCTCTTAGTAGAATCAAGAAAAATATCAAGATTCATAAAAAAAATTTTTAGTAAAGCTGTGATTTGATTTTTTATTTAGAAAAAATAAAAAAGGCAAGTTACTTACAGCGCACCGCTCAACCAACTACCTTTGCTGCCTTCCGACCCTGGAGGATTTGTCAGGAGCTGGTCGTATAAGACTTGCCCAGTGCAAAGATACTCTTTTATTTAAGACTCCAACTTAAAAATAAGGTTAAATTAATTCTTACTATTTTCTTTGAATTTAATTATACTAATTACAAATTGGTAAATGTAATTTTATTTGATAATTTTTAAATCTTTCCACATTCTACACACTACTTGCTATTCTAAAAATGTACCTTTGTTGTCTATGAGCAGACCAGTAATTTTAGTAACAAATGATGATGGTATTATTTCTCCAGGCATACGTGCATTGGTAGAAGTAATGGTAAAATTTGGAGATGTAACCGTTGTTGCACCCGATAGTCCGCAATCAGGAATGGGACATGCTATTACCATACATGATCCTTTGCGATTAAATAAAGTAGATGTATTTAATGATTTGGGAGTTCCAGCTTATCAATGCTCTGGCACGCCCGTGGATTGTGTGAAAATTGCCACTGATAAAATATTACACCGACGCCCAGATTTATGTGTATCTGGCGTAAATCATGGTTCAAACGCTTCTATTAATGTCATTTATTCTGGAACAATGTCCGCAGCAATGGAAGCAGCTATTGACGGAATTCCTGCCATCGGGTTTTCTTTGTTAGATTTTTCTTTCGATGCAGATTTTGAACCTGCAAAAGTATATATTGAACGCATCGTTCGTAATTTATTGAATTCGGGTTTAAATAGAGATGCTTTATTAAATGTCAATATCCCAAAGTTGCCTTTAGAAGAAATAAAAGGTATGAAAATTTGCAGACAAGCGAATGCAAAATGGGAAGAAGAATTTGATGAACGCAGAGATCCAAACGGAAAAAATTATTATTGGTTAACAGGTCGTTTCGTAAGCAAGGATCAAGGTGAAGATACCGATGTTTGGGCTTTGGATAATGGATATGTTTCTATCGTTCCAGTACAATTCGACCTTACACATTATCATGCAATTTCTTTTATGAATAAAAATTGGAATTTAGTAGAATAAAATTTATCTAAAATATTTATTCATCCTCATTACGGTCTAATACAACATCATTATCATTGTGAAATAAATCAAACAATATTTTTAATTGTTGTGCTTTTTCTATATTTCCATTTTGATCATAACAGGATAGTTGATTATAAATCAACGTTTTTATGATTTCCAAATTATTGCAAGGAGAGTAATATTTAGAGATAGATTTTACTTTCATTTGCTCTAAATAATGGGTGATTTCACTGCGAGAAAAAGCGATGCCTTTATTTAATGGATTAATATAAAACATCACACTCTTTTCGCTGTTGTTGGCATTTAATTCCTTTTGTGTTAAATGCTTTCTGGAATATGCCATAATGAAATGGTATGGCAAATTGATACCATAAATGGGCAAATCATTTTTTTGTGCTAAAATGAGATATAGAATACTTAAACTAAGGGAGTTTCCCTTTTTGGTTTCTAATAAATTATTGATATACCCTAATTCGGGGTCGAGTTGTTGTGTTTGTTGACCCAAGAAACCATGCAGTTGAAAAAAGACATGATTGACAACGTGTGCTTCTTCCAATGGAGATAAAGCAGGATTCAATTCTATCCAAACATTTTTAGAAATAGTTTCTATCTTTTTAGTTACTTTAATTTCCTCTAATTCTGGATATTGAAATTTTGCTATCAATAAAGCTCCTTCCAATAAATCATCCCCTTCCTTTTCAATCCATTTTATTAATCTGTCTTTTATATTGGAAAATTGAATCTTGTTAATAAGGTCTTCCAAGCGTGTTTGTATTACTTGGTTTTCAGAGCTTTCCCAAGCAGACTCTAACATTGGAATCCCTTCCACACCTAATGAAAACAATTTATCGGAAACATGTGAAAACACTTCTTTATCATTGTCATCCAACAACGTGATGAGTGCGCGAAATTCATTGTCAGAAAGATTATTCATACTATTCTCGTTCCTAAATTAATGATTTTTCGGAATATAGGTATTCCGTTTTTCCACATCTTGAGGAAATTGCTTATTTCTTTTTGCTTACCTTCTTTGTCGTTGTCTTTTTGGTAGCAGCTTTTTTAGGAGCAGCAGCTTTTTTATCTTTTTTCTCAAAAGCACCGGGAACTTGAGAGGCAATCATAGCTTTTATATCTTCCAAGGAAAGTAAAGCTGCTTCTTCAGAGGTATATTTTTTTCCAGTAAGTTTAAGCATTTTTTTGTTGAAACGGACAAATGGTCCCCAACGTCCATTTTCAACGGAAATTTTTTCTTCTGGAAATTGTAATATATAACGATTGGATTCTTTTTCTAATTTTTTTTCAATTAATTCGGCACAATCTTTTGCGGTTAATTTATCAAAATTATAAGCACGAGGAATATTGATGAACATACCATCCCATTTAATAAATGGTCCAAAACGTCCTTTGCCTTTGGTAATAGGTTTTTCCTCATAATGTGCAATAGGCGCATCTTCTATTTGCTTTGATTTAATGACTTCAATTGCTCGTTCTAAGTTAACATCTGTCGGGTCTTCACCTTTAGGCAAGGAAATAAATGCTTCACCAAATTTTACATAAGGACCAAATCTACCAGTATTTACAGATACTTCCAGTCCTTCATACGTTCCTAATTGCAAAGGCAATTTGAATAAATCCAATGCTTCTTCCAATGTAATTGTCTCGATGCTTTGAGTGGGTTTTAGTTTTGCATAACGAGGTTTTTCTTCACCATCACTGTTGCCCATTTGTATCATTGGGCCATAGCGACCAAGCTTTGCAACTATTTTATTTTTTGTTTCAGGATCATTGCCTAATTCCCGCTCTCCAGTAACATAATCTGTTCCTTCTGATGCTTCAATTTCTTTGTGAAATGGGCCATAAAATTGCTTTAATGTTTTACTCCATTGTCTGTTGCCTTCTGCAATCTCATCAAAATCTTTTTCCATTTCTGCTGTGAAAGAATAATCCATCACACGGGTAAAATTATCCATCAGATAATCGGTTACTAAAATTCCAATATCCGTTGGAATTAATTTTCCTTTTAAGGAGCCTGTATTTTCAGAAAGTGTTTCTTTGGAAATTTCTTTCTTATTGTTCAATTCTAATTTTCTGTATTCACGTGGTTTGCCTTCTGCTTCGCCACGCATTACATATTCTCTATTTTGAATGGTAGAAATAGTAGGAGCATAGGTGGAAGGACGACCGATGCCAAGTTCTTCCAGTTTTTTAATTAAGCTTGCTTCTGTATATCTTGCAGGCGGTTGAGTATAACGTTGGCGTGCTTCTATTGTTTTATATTGAAGAGATTGCCCCACGTTTAATGCTGGCAACATCCCACTTTCTTCGGTGTCTTCATCGTCTGTACTTTCTAAATATACTTTTAAAAAACCCTCAAATTTTAAAACTTCACCTTCTGCAATAAATTTTTCTTTTCTGGTAGAAATATTAATTTTTGCAGTAGTTTTTTCCAATCTGGCATTGCTCATTTGAGAAGCAATGGTTCGTTTCCAAATCAAATCGTACAAACGCTCTTCATCGCGGGTATTGCCTTCATTCATGTTTTCAATATACGTTGGGCGGATGGCTTCGTGCGCTTCTTGAGCGTTGGAACTTTTGGCGGTATATTGTTTGCGATTAGAATATTCTTTTCCGTATTCTTTATTTATATGAGATTGAATGGTATTAAGTGCCAAATCGGATAAGCTAGGAGAGTCTGTTCTCATATATGTAATCTTTCCACTTTCATATAATTTTTGTGCAACAGACATGGTACGAGAAACGGAAAATCCTAATTTACGAGATGCTTCTTGTTGTAAAGTAGAAGTTGTAAAAGGGGCTGCTGGGCTTTTTTGAGTTGGTTTTACTTGAATATCTTCTACTTTAAAAAGTGCTTCTTTTACTTCCTTTAAAAAGGTATCTGCTTCTATTTCTGTCTTTAATTTTTCAGATAATTCTGCTTTAAAAACTTTTCCATCCGAAATAAAATAGGCTACTACTTTGTAAAAACTTTCGGTATCAAAATTATTGATTTCACGTTCACGTTCTACTACTAAGCGCACTGCTACGGATTGCACCCGACCGGCAGATAAAGTTCTTCTACCTAATTTTTTCCATAAAACTGGAGAAAGTTCAAAACCAACTACTCTGTCGAGAATACGACGAGCTTGTTGAGCATAAAATAAATTATGGTCTAATGTACGAGGATTTGCAACGGCTTTCTTAATTGCGGGTGCTGTAATTTCATTAAATACAATTCGTTTCGTTTGGTGTTTATCTAAGTTTAGTACTTCGCATAAATGCCATGAAATTGCTTCTCCTTCGCGGTCTTCATCCGTTGCTAACCAAACTTCAGCGTTTTTGGAAAGTTTCTGTAATTCTTTTACTACTTGTTCTTTATCTTCAGAAATAACGTAGGTAGGTTCAAAATTATTTTGAATATCTACGCCATCTTTTTTTGCCAAATCTCGAATATGTCCATAGCAAGATTTTACAGTAAAATCCTTACCGAGGATTTTTTCAATGGTTTTCGCCTTTGCAGGAGACTCAACTATCAATAAATTTTTTGCCATAATATTTATTTATATATAGTAGTGTATATCTTATAAATGGAATAATTTTAATATCCAATACGTTGTACTTAGTACGCAATATGCAATACGAAAGCGCAAATAAAGCTAAATTTTCCATTTTGTTCACTATATCTTATTGGTTTTTAAATTCTTTTTACGCTATTATCCTTATTTTTGAGAAAAATTTATTGTTATGCATACATTACTTTCCATTTCACCCATTGATGGAAGATATAGAAACAAAGTTGACAAATTAGAAAATTATTTTTCTGAATACGCACTTATTAAATATAGAATACGAGTAGAAATCGAATATTTTATTACCCTTTCAAAAGAGATAAATGAAATAGGAACTCTTTCAGATAATCAAATAAATGCATTGCGTAGTTTATATCAAAACTTTACCATTGAGCATGCACTTCGAATAAAAGAAATTGAAAAAACAACGAATCACGATGTGAAAGCTGTGGAGTATTTTATAAAAGAAAATATTACAGATGAAACACTTTTGGCTAAAAGTGAATACATACATTTTGGATTAACTTCTCAGGATATAAATAATACAGCAATTCCTTTGTCTTTGAAAGAAGCATTTGACGAAGTTTATAAAAAATTATTTATTACATTAGAAAATTCACTTTCAGTAAAAGTAGAAGCATATAAAAATATATCATTATTGGCGCGTACGCATGGACAGCCGGCATCGCCTACAAGATTAGGGAAAGAGTTGTATGTTTTTGTAGAAAGATTGCAATATCAATATTCCTATTTTAATCAAATTCCTTATTCGGCAAAATTTGGTGGTGCAACAGGAAATTTTAATGCGCATCAAGTTGCTTTTCCCACACATGATTGGAAAAAATTTGGAAATCATTTTGTGAATAATGTTTTAGGCTTGCAGCGTTCACAAACTACCACTCAAATTGAGCACTACGATAATTTAGCGGCATTGTTTCATAATTATGCTCGCATCAATACTATTTTAATTGATTTGTGCAGAGATATTTGGAGTTATATTTCGATGGATTATTTTAAACAAAAAATAAAAGAAGGTGAAGTGGGCAGTAGTGCGATGCCGCATAAAGTAAACCCAATTGATTTTGAAAATGCGGAAGGAAATTTAGGAGTAGCAAATGCTTTGTTTTATCATTTAGCAGAAAAATTACCTGTTTCAAGGTTACAAAGAGATTTGACAGACTCCACGGTATTGAGAAATATTGGTGTTCCTATTGCTCATACAATGATTGCAATAGAATCTATTTTGAAGGGATTGGATAAATTATTAGTCAACGAAGCTAAAATACAACAAGATTTAGAGAACACTTGGATAGTGGTGGCAGAGGCGATACAAACGGTTTTGCGCCGAGAGGGTTTTGATAAACCTTATGAAACGTTGAAGCAATTAACCCGCACTAATACTAAAATTGGTGAAAAAGAAATACATGCTTTTATAGATGAATTAAATGTAAGCGAAATAGTACGCGCAGAACTAAAAATGATAACACCGTTTAATTTTACCGGTATTTAAAAGGTAGTTTTATTTCTTTTTTTTCTTGCATTTTAATTTACACGTTTTCTTCTTTTTCTCTTTTGTTGGTTGAACAAGGTTGGAGTCTTTTTTCTCTTCTTTATCGACCAGAGGCGTTGCAGGTTTTGATGTGTTTTTTACAATAGTTTTAATAGTTTTATTGTTTCTGTTGTATGCATCATTTGTCCAAGAATTATAGATATTTGGAACTCCAATTTTTGAATTATAATTTTTATTGATAAGTGAATTTTCTATTACAGAACCATTTTGTGCACTGCCTTTTATATTATTGGCAATTTCTGTTTGATTGCCACTGAGGCTGTATAATCCTTTTAAAAATCCAGAGCCTGTAATTTCATTAGCAATAAAATTCATATCGTTGCCACTATTGCCATTCATTACTATTCCATAATTTTCAATTCTGTTGCGAAAAAATGTATTGTCAGGACCATTAATACCATGTGAATTATCAATCACTAAATTTTGAATAATGTTGCCTTCCAATAAATTAGCATAAGGGAAATTGCCATGCAATACAATATCTCCGGCAGAATTTGTGGGGAAAAAACCTTGCGTCCAATACGGATCATACGAATAATTATAAGCAATTATATTTCCGTTGGAGGTAGCTTGTAATAAAAAAGAATGACGTAAGTGTTTGGCAATATTATCAAAAATAAAATTATCGCTTGAGCCAAATTGCAAAACAATTCCGTACCCTTTTCCACCATCACCATAGTTAAATGCATCGTGTATGTAATTTCCTGAAATAGTAGTAAATGCAGTGCTTTGCAAAGTAATGTGTGCATAGTTGGTGCTTTCAGATTCTACACCGCTTATCCAACAATTCACTGCATAATTAAAGAAAATATTGCTGGTTTGGGAAGAACTTGCATCTATACGTTTTATTTTCAACGATTCAATTCCAACATTCTGTACGGGATTTATCTTTTGTACGATTGGATTATTAGAAAGTTGAAAATCTAATCTCAAAGGGTTTTCAAAAGTAATTTCATTTCCATTTATTTTAGTGATTCTTACTATCTGAAAAAAATAATTATATGCCCAATCGGAGGCTAATAAATGATTGGCAGTTTGTTTTATTTGAATGAAATCTCCAACAAAAAAATTATCAACGCTTTTTACTTTAATGGATTTACTTCCCTTGTTACTTCCTGAAATAATAGGAGAGGAGACATTATTTACCAAATTGCCTTGAATAGAAATTAAATCACTATTTCCGTTTAGGTTAAATTGTAAAATAGTTTTATCACTACCAGCGCCTTTTAAAATAATATTAGAAGGAATGTTGATAGTTTTCTTAAATGTATAATTACCAGAAGGAATATTTATTATTGTTGGTTTCCCTTCGGCAGATTTTATGGCATTTTGTAAAGCTATAGAGTTATCGGTGTTGTTATCCGCCTTGCCACCAAAATCTAAAATGGAAATAGTTTTTGCATTAGATAAAGTTGGAATAGTTGCGCCTGAGTTACTCCAATCTGTATTAGTATAAGTTGGACTAGCTGGAAGATTTAAGAAGAAAATTATGGATAAAATACTTGATAAAAAGATGCGAATCATTGAATGAAATTTATTAATGAAATACTATTGTTGTGCCATATCTTGATTATGGTATAAATATTTTGACAAATAAAGAAAAAAGTTTCTTAAATAATGATTTAATTTACAAATTAGAGCATAATACGTATCTTTGTAAAATAAACACGTGTGTTATGACTACAAAACTAACTTTAACTATAGAAAAATCAATAATCGAACGTTCTAAAAAATATGCCAAACATAATGGTAGAAGTTTATCTGATTTGGTAGAAAAATATTTAAATAATATTACACAAGATGATATATCAACTGCGAAATTATCTAAATTAAAAAAAATTGTAGGAGCAGTTAAATTGCCAGAGAATTTTGATGAAAAAAAAGAATTGAGTTCTTACTACGAAATGAAGCATTTATGAAACGTATTTTTTTAGATACTAATATTTTAGTTGACTTAATTGCAGACAGGAAGCCTTACAGTAAATTTGCAATTCAGATTTTTGAAATTTCTGAAAGCAAAAAAATAAAACTATACACTTCCTCTCATGCCTTTGCTACAACATATTATCTGTTGAAGAAATATGTAGCAGAGAAACAATTAAGAAAAATATTATTTGATTTGTTGGATTTTGTACAAATTATTTCTGTCAATCAGGAAACCATAAAGAAAAGTTTAAAATCTATTCATAAAGACTTTGAAGATGCTATACAAATAAATGCAGCTTGTAGTATAGAAAATATGGATGGTATTGTTACTCGAAATCCAAAAGATTTTAAACTTTCAGAAGTCGATGTCTTTACGCCTGAGGATTTAGTACGACAAATTCAATAAATTATTAATTACTTTCTAATCGCATACCAAACGCCATTGTTTCCAGAAGCAATTAACGTCCCCGATAAACTGTCGGGATTTATAGCATTTCCGTTATATTTATCGCCATTGTTAAAAGTAATAGAGAGGTTGTTTCCTTTGGATTCCCATTCTCCATGCAATGTGTCAGCATTTCTGAAATTGGTAACTTTTTTATCAGAATCAAAGTATAAATGTGATTGAGCATAAAAATTGAACGTGCTATTGTGTTTGAAATACAAATTCCACGAAGAATTACTTAAAAGTAATCCGTTTTCTTTTTTTTCTTTTTTACAAGAGATTATACTCAATAATACTAAACTTGCAATTAATATACGCATATTCAAAAGTATTTAATTTATAAACTATCTAGCAAAGCATTGTCTTCGCCCATCAATGGTGCGCCCCAGCTTGGTTTTGCGGGCGTTTCAGAGAATTTGAATGGTTGATTAATGCCTTTAAATGTTCCGTAATCTGTATGCTCAACTTCTACAAACATATCTCGCTGATTCAAATGTTCATCTTTTTCTACTTCATCTAATTCGAGTATGGGTGAAAGACAAATATCCAATGGTTTTGCTAATTCTACCCATTCATCTCTCGTTTTAGTCAAAAATATTTCTTGTAAATCTTTCTTTAATGCTGTTACCATTTCAGGAACAGGCATCATTCTTGGCATCCAGTCTAGTTTTCCTAACATCGCACAGACACCTTGCCAAAATTTAGGTTCTAAAGAACCTAAAGCAATCCATTTTTCGTCTTTACATTTGTATAAATTATAATTAGCCATTCCACCGCTGAGCATTGGTTCTTCTCGTTTTTGTTTAATTCCTGTATTTAAGAATTCACCCAATTGCATAGACAATAATGGCATTACACAATCTGTCATAGCCACATCTACAAATTGTCCTTTTCCTGTTCGCTCGCGTGCCCATAAAGCTGCCAAACAAGCAACTACTGCTGGGTAACTGCCGCCTGCAACATCAGCAATTTGACAAGCAGGAATTATAGGTTTTTCTTTATCTCCTGTTAATCCCAAAATGCCAGAATATCCCAAATAATTCATATCGTGACCTGCAAGATTTTTATAGGCACCGTTATATCCATAGCCTGTAATGGCAACATAAATTATTTTTCCATTGTGTTGTTTGGCATTGTCATATTCGATTCCCATTTTTTGCAAAACGCCTGGACGGAAAGAGTCCACAACAATATCAGCAGTTTTTACCAATTCAAAAAATTTACGTTTCCCTTCGTCAGATTTCAAATCTAATGTGATGGATAATTTACTGCGGTTGATGCTTAAATAATTTAAGGACAAGGAGCCTTTTAATGGCGGGAAAAATCGCGTGTAATCGGGTGCTTTAGGATCTTCAATTTTGATAACCTCTGCACCTAAATCCGCCATCAATTGAGTAGCTAAAGGGCCTGGCAATAATCGACTCAAATCGAGTATGCGAATACCTTGCAAAGGTCCTTGTTGAGGTTTCCTATACATCCTGTTTATTTTTTATTTTTATCTGCAAACGAGAATACTTTTTTCAATATTTCAGTAGTTCTAGCCAATGGATTAGCTCGTATATTATTTTCTTCTTTTTCTACCATTTTAAAAACTCCATCTAATGCTTTTTCAGTTACAAAACCCGTCAGGTCTGTATTAACGGGTTTTACCAAAGGAACTCTGTTGTAAATAGTAGTAGCATCTGTCCAATATTTAGTAGCATTTACTTGTCCTAATGATTGATCAATGATGGGTCTAAATTTTTCAGTTAATATAGGAGTAGTTGTCTTTTTTAAATAAGCTGTACCGGCACCATTTCCACCAGTGATAATTTGAATGGCATCTGTTACCGTCATTTGTTTGATAGATTGTAAAAAAACATCTATCGCAATACCGGAAGCCTTTTCGGCAGCCCGATTCAAAGAAGTTGTAACATTATCTACTTGTTTGTCCATGCCAAGACTTAACATAATGTCTTTTACTTGTTTGGCTTGTTCTGGCCAAGGAATACGTACTAAATCATTTCCTAAAAATCCATCTGTTTGAGAAAGCAATCCCATGCCTTTTGTAATCCCAATACCTAATGCATCTTTTAATCCTTGTCCTGCTTCTTGTTCTGTTGGATCACCGTAAGTAGTGCCTAATACTGCGCTTACTGTTTGTTGAATTTGCTGTGCAGTACAGCCAAACATTAAAATAGAAATTAATAAAATACCTGTTAATTTTAGTCTTATCATGTTGTTAATTTTCTAGAAATAAAAA
>JBDKHK010000098.1:0-8839 GCA_039797705.1 Bacteroidota bacterium | reverse complement strand
GTCGCCTATGTCCAACCGAATAAGGCGTCCTTCTGCATCAAATTTTGGGATATCCATTCCTTTTACTAAGTTGGTATGGGGTGTTTTTATGGCAATGCCCACTCCAGAATATCCCTTTTTTTGAGCAGGAAACCAATAATTACTATAACCCAATTCATCAAATAACTCTTTTGGAATATCGGCTTCATTTGCCTTAATTTCTTGAAAAAGATACGCATCATATTGAGTAGATTTTATCCAATCTATTAATCCTTTGGAGATGGCAGAACGAATTCCATTCACGTTATAAGAAACAATTTCTAATTTGTTCATTTTTTTAACTCAAAGATTTCTAAACATTTAATAACTTCACCCCCTGTGCAAGTAAACAAAGCAAATATACTAATCCTTTTTTTGTTGACCTATTTTTCCGTTAAAAGCCAAACTTTTATAGATGGTAGAATATACGATTCCAAAACGAAAGACCCGATTTCTTATGCGAATGTATATATAAAAGGAACAACTGTAGGAGCTACCACGAATGATTCTGGTTACTATCAATTGAATTTAACACATCAATATGATTCTATTTCTGCTATGTTTTTAGGATATTTGGAAACAACATTGCCTATTAAGAAAACAGCAAAACAACAGATTAATTTTTATTTGAACGAATCACAAAGTATGCTGGCAGAAGCAGTGATAGTAGCAAGAAGAGAAAGTTTAGAAGATTATTTAATTCGAAAAATTTTAGAAAACAAAGACAAAAACGATAAAAGGCATCTGCAAAATTACAGTTATGAATTGTACAATAAAATAGAATTAGATGTAAAAAATTTATCTGAAAAATTTTTAAACCGAAAAATTTTTAAACCATTTAAGTTTGTCTTTAATAATATTGATAGCACCTCGGGAAGTGAGCCGTTTTTACCGATGTTATTATCAGAAAATATCTCTGATGTTTATTTTACGACCAAAATGAATAAAACCAGAGAAGTAGTCAAAGCGTCTAAGATGTCGGGTGTAAATGATGCCAGTTTTAATGAATTTCTCAATTTCACCTATCAAGATATTAATATTTATGATAATGCTTATACTATTATTGGAAAGCAGTTTATAAGCCCTATTGCCAATGCCTGCAAGACATTTTATAAATACAAAGTGACAGACACTTTAGTGATGGATAATATTGTTCATTATAAAATGGAATTTGAACCCAAAACAAAAGGAGATAATACTTTTTACGGCAGTTTGGTGGTGTCAGAAAATAATTATGCCATTAAAAATA
Source organism: Bacteroidota bacterium (assembly GCA_039797705.1). Lineage (GTDB taxonomy): Bacteria > Bacteroidota > Bacteroidia > Chitinophagales > JADIYW01 > JADJSS01. The sequence continues at coordinate 7,572 of JBDKHK010000098.1, read as the reverse complement.
TCCAATTAAAAATGGCACCACACGTGAATATAAATTTTGTAAAAAATATAGATATAAAACAAGAGTTTGATTTGGTAGGCAATCAAACATGGATGATGACGAGTGATTATTTGATGATAGAATTTAAGCCATTAGAAAAAACACCGGCTATCGTAACAAAGAAAAATACAGTTTATCGCAATTTTTTACTCAATTCGTCCTACAATGATTCGGTCATTAATAAACTAAAAGAAGAACTCACCATAGAGGAAGATAAAGTAAAAAAAGACCAAGTATTTTGGGACTCCTCCCGTTTTGTTCCTTTGTCCAAGAATGAAGCAGCTGTTTATCATATTATAGATACTTTAAAAACAGTTCCTGCATATAAATCATACATGGATATTATAAATATGCTGCTGACCGGTTATTATCCAATCGGACCAGTGGGATTGGGCCCTATTTTAAGTGCCGTAAGTGTAAATAAATTGGAAGGTTGGCGATTTGGACTGGGCATTAAAACGAACGAAAAAATGTGCAAATGGGCACAAGTAAGCGGACATATTGCTTACGGGTTGAAAGACCACCGTTTGAAGGGAGATGTTGGGGTCAAATTTTTAATTTATAAATTACCAAGACAAACAATAGGGGCATCCTATGAGCATGAAGTAAGCAAATTAAGAAGAACGACAGACTTGTTGGCAACAGACAATTTATTAAATGTCATCATTCAGAGACGTAAGCCAACCTTTAGATTGCTTTATTATGACGCTGCAAAAATAAATTACAATATTGAATACAAACCCGGATTAAGTGTAGGAATTACGCTTCAAAATATAAAAATAGAACAAGGATTAGTTCCCTTTAAATATTTATATCTTAATAAAGAATCTGTTTTAGATACATTCAAAACATTAAGACAATCGGAAGTTATTTTAAACGCACGTTTTGCCATTGGTGAGCGATATGTAAATAAAAACTCCTTATTTAGAAGAAGCATCAACACATTCAATATTCCGGTTATACAATTTGAATATGTAGTAGGATTTAAGAAGTTTTTAGGCAGTCAGTTTAATTATCATAAATTGATGCTGTCATACGCACAAACTGTTCCGATTCGCACCATCGGAAGATTAGAAATAAAATTGCAAGCCGGAAAAATATTTGGCAAAGTTCCTTTCTTACTTTCAGAAATACATGACGGCAACCAAACTTATACATTTAGCAACAGTGCTTTTAATGTGATGAATGATTATGAATTTTATAGCGATCAATATTTACAATGGAATTTTACCCATCATTTTGATGGATTTTTTCTTAATAGAATCCCAGGAATAAGAAAATTAAAATTGAGAGAAGTCATACATACCCGTGGAGTTTGGGGAAATGTATCTCAACAAAATCGAGCGTTTAATCAACAGAATGATTCGTTTATAAAACCATTAGGAAAAACCCCTTACATAGAAGTTGGATTTGGGCTGGAGAATATTTTGAAATTTATCCGTTGGGATGTCATGTGGCGCGTTACGCATCGCGATAATCCAAAAGCTTATAAATGGATGATGACCTTTGGTTTTAACTTTAATTTTTAAACAAGAACGATATTTATTTTATACTTTTACCAAAAGGACACCATGCTCAGTCAAAATTGTATCGATACTTCCATTCCTTTTGTTCGCCTTTCAGACGAAGTAGGCTTTGTGTTGAATATGATGCAAGAATTTAAGACAGATAAATTAGCTGTGGTAGATAAGGAGCAATTATTAGGCGTGATAGATGAAAATATTTTAATGGAATATGATGAATTGACAACCATTGCTCCATTGCAAGCATCCTTACTTCCTTATAAAATATATGAAGGACTTCACCTGTTTGATGTATTAAAAGCCACCAAAGAACACACTACTTTTTTTCTTCCGGTAGTACATTCCGATAGTCAATATTTAGGAATTACTTCTCCACAAAAAATACTAAATGCTATGATACAACATTCTCCGCTGACATCCAGTGGAGGGATAATTGTGTTGGAGTTAGAAACAAGAAATTATTCTTTGGCAGAAATAGCAAAGATAGTAGAATCCAATAATGCGGTGATACTGTCCAGTATGATTACAACAACAGAAAACCAGCATTTAATACAAGTTTCTTTGAAGATAAATAAAAACGATTTGAAAGACATTCAAGCCTCTTTTGAACGCTATCAATATACGGTGACGTCCGTATTTCACCAATCAGAATATGAACACCAACTGCAAGAACGCTTTGACAGCCTAATGCGTTATTTAGAAGTATAATTTTTTTTTAGGAGAGTAAATAACTCTACAACTACTGCTGATAAATTCATGTATAACAATGGCATTAGCGGAAAAAGATAACGTGCTTCAAAATTTTTGTTGACGACCATGATTATAAAAAAAGTTAATCCCGAAAACAGAAAGGATAACCAGAAAATATCTTTGTAATTGTTGTACCAAAATAAAATAATGAAAATAGAAGCGAAAGAAAATACATTGATTAAAAGTAGGATTGCTTTGATAGCTATTTTTAAATAATTTCCTGAATAGTTATCCAAAAATGCTAAAGAAGAAGCATTACTTTGGAAAACTAAACTTTTGATATATCGAAACGGTGTGAAAAGATAGATATTCAATTTACCTTCGGGCTGTTTGGCAAAATTAGATTTTAATTGAATAAAATAATTAGAAGCAATTTGCTCTCTTTTCATAGTAATTTCTTTCGAATAACCTCCTTTTTTGGAAGCAATATAAAAAGAGAATAAAGAAGAGAATGCAGTATGTACTTGCTCTTTAGAATTGCCAATAAAAGCAAGTGGAGGGAGCGTGTTTACTATTGAATCGACCACTTGAGCCGTTTGTGTGGAATCTTGATAGACAATTCTACGGATAATCAAATTCGACATTGCCTCAGAAGAAACATCACCAGGATTAGCCCAACTAGCAATCCAATATTTTAAGTGCATATTAGGCATTCCATAATCCATCTGGTCGCCACCATAATATTTTTCTAGAATAACAATGTCTCCTTTGGTGACCATATAATTTCTAACCATCCAAGGCAAAAATAAAGTGGCAGCACCTGCAATAAATATCATCCACGAAAGAAGACTATTTTTGAATTTAAAATTATTGTACAAAACAAGAGTTAGTAAGATAGGAATAAAAATAAAAATTATAGACGGCCGAGTTAAACTGCATAAGGCAAAAATTATTCCACTTATATATAAAGTTTTATTGGATAAATTATGCTTGTATTTTGAGATGAAAAATAATAAAAAACAGAGCAATGATGGATAAAGAGCTTCTGTAATCGTGTAAAAAACAAAACCTGTTAGAGGAAAGTTTAGAAGATATAAAAAATAGGTGAACCAAGCAATTTTTTTCTTATTTGTAAAATTATACGCAGCTAAAAGTAAAAATACGGTAGATATTGCATACAAAAAGAGTTGTGTCCAACGGATTATTGAGTAACTACCCTCTTCTCCAAAAAGAACATAATGCATCCCATAAAATAGTGGATAAACAGGTGTCCTGCGAACAGAATTTAGTGGTGTTTCAGGATTATACGTAAACCCCTTTCCTGCATCGTAGTTCTTAATGTGATTTATATACCAATAATCATCAATAGATAAAATCGTCTTATTGTATTTTAAACTCCTAGCACTATAAATAGTATCGTTTTGCGGGTTTAATTCTTTAATAGAAGAAATATTATACAAATTAATAAAAAGCCCAATAAGAAAGGAGGCAAAAAAAGAAGAGAATAGAATTGATTTATTGAAAGGCATATTGAGTTTAAATATAAAAAATCAAATTTAGAATCAGGAATTGAATAATCATTAGATATTGAATTGAGTAAATATTAGAGCAGAAAGGATATATTTGCAATAATAAGACTAAAAATCTTAATCACTATATACTCAATAGAATAAAGTATATGCATTTATACCCTGTACAAATAGAAAGACAAGTAGATTGGACATTAGGACAACAACCAATATTTTTCATGACCGATTTTATTCTTGTTCCAATATTTATCTATATAATTTACACGTATTTTAAAAAATATATAAAAGATAAACCCGATTACTATCAGGAATATTTTATGAAAGCTTGGAATGTGCGCTTAGTTGGCTGTATTCTTACTGCATTAATGTATAGTTTTTATTATAAAGGCGGAGATACTGTAAATTTTTATCATTATGCATTAGGATTAATTAGAATTCTTTTTAATGAACCAAGTGTATTGCCCAGTTTATTGTTCAATCCTAAAGGATTTGATTCTACACGGTTTTTAAGTGAGACAAAATATTTTTTAGAAGGTGGATTATTTTTATTGGATGGAACGACAGCTATAGTGATATGGATATCATTTTTTCTCATGTTACTTTTTATGGGATCTTTTTTGTTAACCAGCATAACTTTTACATTATTCGCATTTTATGGATGCTGGTTATTATTCTTAGTGTTTTATGATATGTATCCTCATTTAAAAAAACAAATGGCAATTGCTTGTTTGTTTATCCCCTCTGTGTTCTTTTGGGGAACTGGATTAATGAAAGACCCCTTATGCATAGGAGGGCTAGGGATGCTTACTTATAATGTTTATCATTTAGCCTTTAAAAAAGGAAATAAGTTGAAATTTTTATCACTGTCTATCATTGCCACCTTTATTTTATTTTCTATAAAAGTATATATTGTTCTATCCTTTTTACCGGCATTGGCGGTTTGGGTATTTGCCCGCTATAGAGCAAATATAAAAAGTCCCTTTTTGAAAACAATAGCAACACCAATGTTTGTAACAATAGGCGCTGGTGCTGGTGTTTTTCTATTAACGATGATGGCTTCTTACGCACAAAGATATGCTTTTGAGGAATTAATGAGAACAGCACAAGACACACAAAATTGGTTGGTGATTGCGAGTAATCAAAATGAAGGTTCTTTTTATACATTAGGCGATATTGATTATAGCGCCATGGGCTTATTGAAAGTTGCTCCCAAAGCAATTAATGTATCTCTGTTTAGGCCTTATATATGGGAAATAAGAAAACCTATTTTATTGGCCGCCTCCATAGAGGGCATGGTTACTTTTTTTCTTACCATTTCATTGGTGTATAAAAGTGGGTTTACCGGTTTTTTGAAACTAATAACAAGTAATCCAGAGGTTCAATTTTGTCTAATCTTTTCTATAATCTTTGCCTTTGCAGTCGGTTTTACAAGTTTCAATTTTGGCGCACTAGCAAGATATAAAATCCCCTTCATGCCTTTTTATTATATTGCTTTATTCATCTTAGCGGATGCACAAAAGAAGAGTAATTCAGTTAAAGTAACTAATAAGAAAATGTAAATAGATTTTATTAGTTTTGTCTTTCTTTAATCAATAAATATAAAATAGCTCCCTCTAATAATGAATATTGCCGTAGTAGGAACAGGATACGTAGGTTTAGTTTCAGGTACTTGTCTAGCTGAAACCGGAAATAATGTCATCTGTGTAGATATAGATGCCAAAAAAGTAGAAAGACTCAAAGCAGGACAAATTCCAATTTATGAACCAGGCTTGGAAGTAATATTTCAAAGAAATATAAAAGAAGGACGATTAAAGTTCACAACAGACTTAGAGGAAGCCACACAGAATGCTCCTTTAATTTTTTTAGCGCTGCCCACTCCTCCGGGAGAAGATGGCTCTGCCGACTTGTCTTACGTTTTAGGGGTAGCAGAACATTTAGGAAAAATTATTAAAGAATACAAAGTAATCATTAATAAAAGCACGGTGCCGGTCGGCACGGCAGAAAGAACCAAAACAGCTATTGCTAAATATGCAACCGTAGAATTTGATGTCGTTTCTAATCCTGAATTTTTGCGCGAAGGAGTAGCGGTAGAGGATTTTATGAAACCAGATAGAGTGGTAGTAGGGACAACCTCAGAACGTGCACGAAAACTGATGGAAGAGTTATATCGTCCATTTGTTCGTCAGGGAAATCCAATAATTTTTATGGATGAACGCAGCTCTGAAATGACTAAATATGCTGCCAATTCTTATTTAGCTACTCGTATTTCGTTTATGAATGAGCTGGCAAATTTATGCGAAAAAACAGGAGCCGATATTGAAACCGTTAGAATGGGAATGGGCAGTGATGCACGTATCGGAAAAAGATTCCTATTCCCCGGAATTGGTTATGGCGGAAGTTGTTTTCCAAAAGATGTGCAAGCACTAGCAAAAACAGCAGAAGAAAATAAGTATGACTTTAAGATTCTGAATGCTGTAATGAAAGTAAATGACAGTCAAAAACATGTTCTTGTAGAGAAAATCATGAATCATTACGGAACAGACCTCTCCAGTAAAAAAATTGCCATTTGGGGTTTATCTTTTAAACCCAATACCGACGATATTCGCGAAGCACCCTCTTTATATATTATTGAAGATTTATTAAATGCCGGTGCTGAAATAACTGCTTATGACCCAGAAGGAATGCCAAATGTACAACAGTATTTTTCTTCTTTGCCAGAAAATAAAAAATCTAAATTACACTTTTCAGACAGCTATTATAAAGCCGCCGAAGGGGCTAATTTTATAGCCATACTTACAGAATGGACAGAATTTAGAACACCTGATTTTCCAAGATTAAAATCATTGCTTGTAGAGCCTGTGATATTTGATGGCAGAAACCTGTATGATTTAGATATTATGGAAAAAGAAGGATTTTATTACAATAGTATCGGTAGAAAGACAATTACTATATAAATTTTAAACAAAATAAATGTCTCAAGTAAAAAAAAGAGTATTAATTACAGGTGCTGCCGGATTTTTAGGCTCTCATTTGTGCGATAGATTTCTAAAAGAAGGGTATTCTGTAGTCGGAATGGACAATCTGATTACCGGAAATATAAAAAATATAGAACATCTTTTTCCTTTAAAAGAATTTGAATATTACCATCATGATGTAAGTCGTTTTGTGCATGTGCCAGGAAAATTAGATTATATTTTACATTTTGCTTCGCCGGCTTCGCCCATTGATTATTTAAAAATGCCAATTCAAACCTTGAAAGTAGGTTCTTTGGGCACCCACAATCTTTTAGGCTTGGCAAAAGAAAAAAATGCAAGAATGTTGATTGCCTCCACATCAGAAGTTTATGGAGACCCAACCGTGCATCCACAACCAGAAGAATATTGGGGCAATGTAAACCCCGTAGGGCCGCGAGGCGTTTATGATGAAGCTAAACGTTTTCAGGAAGCCATTACTATGGCGTATCATAATTTTCACGGAGTTGAAACGCGTATTGTACGAATTTTTAATACGTACGGTCCTCGCATGCGATTAGACGATGGGCGTGCCCTGCCAGCATTTATGAGTCAAGCTTTGAACGGAGAGGATTTAACTATTTTTGGAGATGGTTCTCAAACTCGTTCTTTTTGTTATGTAGAAGATTTAATAGATGGGATTTATAGATTGTTGTTGAGCGATTATCATCTACCAGTAAATGTTGGAAACCCACAGGAAATTACGTTATTGCAATTTGCTGAAGAAATTCTAAAACTAACTGGCGCAAAATCAAAATTAAGTTTCTTGCCATTGCCAAC
>JBDKHK010000097.1:0-2972 GCA_039797705.1 Bacteroidota bacterium | reverse complement strand
GCGATTATCATCTACCAGTAAATGTTGGAAACCCACAGGAAATTACGTTATTGCAATTTGCTGAAGAAATTCTAAAACTAACTGGCGCAAAATCAAAATTAAGTTTCTTGCCATTGCCAACAGATGACCCGAAGCAACGCAGACCGGATATTACCAAAGCTAAAAATATTTTAGGCTGGGAGCCAAAAGTAGAACGTGCCGAAGGGTTAAAAATTACTTTAGAATATTTCAAAAAAGAATTGGGAAAGTAAATGGATATTTAGAGCGGTGATGTGAAGTTTTTCTCCCCTCTCCTAATCTCCCGTCTTATTTAAACCATTCTGAATATTTCACATAATTATTGGCAATTCGTTCGTTTTGATTTTTGAAGGTTTCTGCATCTAATTGTTTTACTTTTTTGGCGGGAATGCCGGCATAAATACTACCTGCCTCCACGCGTGTATTTTCTAAAACGACAGCTCCGGCGGCTATCAAAGCATTTTTTTCTACATAACAATTATCCATCACTATAGCACCCATTCCTACCATTACATTGTCTTCAAGTGTGCAGCCGTGCACAATGGCGCTGTGGGCAATAGATACATTGTTTCCAATAATAGTTTTTGTTTTTTCAAAAGTACAATGTATTACCACATTATCTTGAATATTTACCTTATTACCTATGCGAACAGCATTTACATCGCCGCGCACGACAGCATTAAACCAAACGCTGCAATCGTTTCCCATTTCTACATCTCCGACAATTGTTGCATTGGGAGCTAAAAAACAATTTTCACCAAATTTGGGTGTTTTGTCTCTGCAAGTAAGTAGTAATGCCATTTTTTTGTAAATTTATTGTGTGATGCAAAATAACTATCAAATAAGAAATAAAACAAGAAGAATATTGCAAACGGTAAGTTTGCTTTTGATTATTTTCTGTATAAATGCATGTGTGGCGGCTAAAGCTAAGAAATGTAACTGTCCGACATTTGGGGTTACTAATAAACACTCCCAACTAAATTGGTCGAATCATTTATCTGCTTCTGCTGCCAATATACACGCCTGTCAAAATAATAAATAATCCAAAGAAATGAACCGGCATAATTCTTTCGTTATCTATTAATCCTATTGCGATAGAGACTAAAGGAATAAGATAAGTTGTCATAGTGCCAAATAATGCGGACGTTCTCTGGATTAAGATATTGAAAAACACTAATGAATATCCCGTTCCAAACGCACCTAAAATCAATAAATATTTTATACTCATCCAAGCATGTGCAGGTTCATATATTATGGTGTGAAATGCCCCTGAGTATTGTAAGTAAGCCAACGCAAATGGAGCTGCAAAGCTAAATTGCAGCAATGCAATCGTTACAGGGTTTTCTGTTTGAAAATTTTTTTTGAAGATGTTGGCATTAATGCCATAAAATAAAGTGGCAACTAATGGCATAAAAATATAATAATTGATTCCTATTATATTTATTTGCTTTGATAGTACAACAATGACAGCACCAACAAACCCAACAACAACGCCGATTATTTTAGTTTGCGTTAAAGGAACTTTAAAAAATAAATAACCCATTGACAAGGCAAATAATGGAGTAGTGGCATTGATAATTCCAGCCAATCCGCTGTCAATTTTTGTTTCGGCAGTACTAAATAAGATGGCGGGAATTATATTGCCAAACAATGCTAATAAAGGTATATATTTCCATTTATGGTTAGGAATTTTAAGCCTTTTTATATTCCAAATGATAAGCGGAATGAGTGCAAGAAAAGCAATGCTCATTCGGAAAGCAGCTACTTGCATGGGTTCAAAAACGAGTAGTCCTTTTTTGATAAAAAAGAAAGAAAAGCCCCAAATAGCAGATAAGCCGGTAAACATTATCCAGTCGGCACTTTGAATTTTCCTTTGTTCTACCATAAGATGCAAAGGTAATGATTAGATTAAAAAGCATAAAACATTGGCAGGCATTTTGTAGTTTTGGGTATATGTATAAATCATTTTTAATTACGCTCGTTTTTTCATTGTGTGTTTTTAATATTTTTAGTCAGGATAATAATATTCCTGCAGTAAAAATTGATGAGTTAAAAACTATTTACTCAAAACCTAATGACACCACCTATATTATCAATTTTTTTGCTACTTGGTGTGGCCCATGTATGAGAGAGATGCCGATTCTTAATCAATTTTATGATGAACATAAAGATACCAGAACGAAACTTATTTTTGTGAGCTTAGATAATATAGCATACATAAAAAAACTCCCGACAAAGATGAAAAAATTAGGCGTACAAGCTCCTGTATATTTGCTAAATGAAAGCAATGATTTTTCTTGGTTGGCAAAAATAGATAACCGCTGGCAGGGGAGTATTCCGGCTACTATGGTTGTTAATAATCAAAAAAACATAAAAGCATTTTTCGAAACGCCATTAGAAAAGGGACAATTAGAATTTTATCTAAAAAAATTAGGCTTGTAAGGCTTATCGGATTCTATTAATTAGCTTTTTTAAAAATGGCGGCAGAAATTTAATTCTGTTTTTGAGGGAGAAATACAACTGAGCATCTTCTTTTTGTAAAAATTCTACATTAATTAAGGACAAAAACAAAGCTGCCGTTTTGTAATCGTCATGAGCATACGAAATATTTCCTTGATGTAACCAAAAATAATGTAAAGATTTTTGTAATAAATCTGTAGATATATTGGGTAGTTTGATAAATTCAGGAATTAAGGATATTTTAAAATATTTTTCAAATTTTGATGCTTCAGGAACATTATAAATACTAGCAATCGAGTAATAGAGATTAAGGGCTTCTTTTACAAAATCATCTTGAAAGCTATTGGTTTTAGAGTTATTATGAATTCTAAAGTTGACAAATACATCATCTACTTTTTTTATGCCATTTAATCCAAATAATAATAAATATCGAATCCACCATTCCCTATCCATTATAAAGTGTAATGAGGGATTTAGTAATCCCATTTTGTCAA
>JBDKHK010000096.1:0-6554 GCA_039797705.1 Bacteroidota bacterium | reverse complement strand
TCGAGTTAATTGTAGTAAATGATGGGGAAGAGCTTCCTTTTTCTATCAGTCATTCTAAATTACAGATTTTTAAAAACCCGAAGAAAGGAGTTTCTCATGCAAGAAATTATGGTGCATCTTTATCTAAGTACCCTATTCTTTTTTTTATAGATGATGATATGTGGACTACAGGACGTTCACTTGAAATTATTATTGAATTTTACCAAAAGGGTTTTTTAGACAATTATTATTTCAACCTGAATTGGGTATATCCTGAATCTTTACAACATAAATTAGCCAATAGTAAAATTGGCAGATATATTTTATACTCAAAATATCACACATTAGAAGGTCGCTCTTTCATAAAAGTCGATTATACAAAACCTATTGTGGAGCATAGAGGCGTAGGTAGTTGTTCTTTTTGTATTTTAAAAGATATTTTCAATAAAATTGAAGGATATAATGAGATTATAGATTTTGAGGGAGAAGATATTGATATTGCTAAGAGATTAGCAGACAACAATATTTTCCCTAAACTTGCTACTGAAATTACTTGTTATCACAACCAACAAGATAGATTAGAGATAGATGGATATTTAGACAGAAAATATAGAGGAAACTTATCACAAGCAAAAGTAGGGATGTTATATCTGCCAAAAAGTAAACAATATTTTTATACGCTTTTTATTCCTTTTTATTCTATCTTCAAATTTTTATTTAAAATAACGCCGAATAAACAGTCATTTGACAAAATATCATTTCGCCTAATTGGCATTCTTTCCTCCTTATCTTATGTAATGGCTATTCGAAATATAAGAAATGATGCAAAAAATTAATATTACATACGTGCTTTGCAAAATAGGTGGATACCAGCAGTATTGCTGGGTGGCAGATGCTTTGGACAAAGAAAGATTTAATTTGTCTTTTATTTTTTTAGATGCAACCACCAATACATTAAAAGAAATTCTTACATCAAAAGGTTTTACTTGTTATCAATTAGATGTAAAATCCAAAAAAGATATCCCAAAGGCTATATACCAAACTATACAAATATTAAAGAAAGAAAAAACAGCGGTGGTGCATACTCATTTGGTGGAGGCATCTTTGATAGGTTTAATGGCTGCTAAATTTTTAGGAATTAAAAAAAGAATTTATACCAGACATCATGCAGATTTTCATCATCTGCATTATAAAAAAGGAGTGTATATAGATAATTTTATCAATTACTTATCTACAGATATCATTGCTATCAGTAAAAATGTACAACAAGTCATTAAAACAAAAGAGAAATTTCACCAAAATAAAATTTTACTTATCTATCATGGTTTTGATTTAACTGTTTTTAATCAAATTTCTTCGGAGGACATTGCATTAATGCAGTCAAAATATAACTTACATTCCTCTCCTGTTATTGGCATGGTATCTAGATACGAAACCGGAAAAGGAATAGTATATGCCATAAAAGCATTTGAATATTTGTTAAAAGAATATCCAAATGCTATATTAGTCATCGCAAATGCATTTGGAAGCGATGCTGAAATTATAAAACAACAATTACAGAAACTGCCAACATCCAGTTACAGAGAAATTGAATATGAACATAAAATAAATGCATTGTACAAATGTTTTGATATGCTGGTGCATGTTCCAATAAATCCTACTTATGAAGCATTTGGGCAAGTATATATAGAAGCGATGGCAGCAGGAATTCCTTGTGTTTGTACACTTTCGGGCATTGCAGTAGAATATATTGAGAACGGCAAAAATGCAATAGTGGTAGATTATGAAAATGCCGAAGAGATTTATGAAGGAATGAAAATCTATATAAATAATTCTATTTTTAAGCAAACAATAATCTCTACAGCAAAAAATGATGTACAGGCTATTTTTGGCTTTGACAAAATGATGTCGGCTCTGAATAATTTATACTTAAGCTAAATATCCATGCCCAAAAAAATAACCTATATATTATTTGGAATTGATAAAGCCCCAGCTTTTGAATGGATTATTGACAATATAAATAAAAACAAATTTCATTTAGAGTTTATTCTCATCTCAAATAAAACTAATACATACATAGAAAAACATTGCTCTGAAAGAGGAATTCCATATTATACCATACCTTATTCTTACAAAAGAGATATTGCTTCTGCTATTTTCAGAACTTACAAAATACTTAGAAATACCAAACCCGACGCGGTACATGTTCATTTATTTGAGGGCGGTATTATTGGAATTACTGCCGCATTTTTAGCACGCATCCCAAAAAGAATTTACACCAGACATTCTTCTACTTATCATCATTTATACCATCCAAATGGCGTAAAGTATGACAAATATATTAACAAGCTTTCTACACATATTATTGCTATCACAAACAATGTAAGAGATGTTTTAATAAACATGGAAAATGTACCTCCTGAAAAAATTATCTTAATACATCACGGATTTGATTTGAAAGATTTTTATTCAGTCTCTACTGAACGAATTGATGTTGTAAAACAAAAATATAATCCTGTAAGCAAAAACCCTGTAATAGGTGTCGTATCTCGATTTATTTCATGGAAAGGCATACAATATATTATTCCTGCATTTAAAAATATATTAAATAAATATCCAAATGCATTATTGGTACTGGCTAATTCCAACGGTGACTACAAGGCTGAAATACGAAAATTATTAACAGAATTACCATCAAACTCCTATATTGAAATACCATTTGAAAATGATAATGCCGCTCTTTTTAAATTGTTTGATGTTTTTGTTCATGTGCCTATCGACAAGCAGGTAGAGGCATTTGGGCAAATATATGTAGAAGCACTAGCAGCAGGAACACCTTCTGTTTTTACATTATCCGGCGTAGCACCAGAGTTTATTGTGAACCAAGAGAACGCACTTATTGTAGATTTCAAAAACTCTATACAAATAGAGAAAGCAATTTTAGAAATTTTAGAAAATGAAGACTTAAAAAAGAGCCTCCAGCAAAACGCTAAAATGAATTTAGATACATATTTTTCCTTACATTTGATGATTGATAAATTAGAGCAATTGTATGAGCGATGATAAGAATTATCCATTTTTCTCCGTTGTTATTCCTACTTATAACAGAGCATCTTTAATTATAGACTCTATTAAAACTGTCATTGCTCAAGAATATCAAAATTTTGAAATTATTGTAGTAGATGATGGAAGTACTGATAATACAGAAGAAGTAATCAAAACGTTTAACCATCCTAAGATTACGTATCATAAAAAGAAAAACGAAGAACGCGCGGTAGCCAGAAATACCGGCACCCAATTGGCTAAAGGCGATTATGTCATCTTCTTTGACTCAGATGATTATTTACTACCTAATCACTTATCTGAAGCAGTCAAACTGGTAAAAAAGCACAACAATCCTGAAATGATGTATCTCTCGTATAACATCATGGATGTTGATAAAAATATTTTAAAAGAACATTACATACCAGCAGGAACTGATTTTAATAAGAAACTTATAAATGGCAATTATTTAAGCTGTAACGGTGTATTATTACGTAGAGACGTAGCGTTGCAACACCCCTTTAACCCTACAAGAGATTTATCCGCTTCGGAAGATTATGATTTATGGTTACGGTTGGCTGCGAGATACAAAATCTATTATTCTAATGTCATTACTTCCACTCTCCTAAACCACGACGCCAGAAGTGTCTTTGTAATAAAAAAAGAACCTCTTATAAAAAGAATTCATTTATTAATACAAACATGTACTTCTGATACGTTGATTAAGAAAATTTACAAGAATAAATTGGACACTTTTGTTGCTAAATGTTATTTATATTTATCTTTACATTTAGCTATGTCTAAGCATAAAAAAGAAGCTATACATTATTTTATAAAAGGAATAAAAAAACATCCAACAACCATTTTTGACATAAGAGTTTATGGTATTATAAAATGCTTATTAATATATTAAAAACAAACAAGTGAAACATTTTTTACAATATTCTAATCGAATTTTAGTTACCGGCGGAGCTGGAAATGTAGGTAGTGCATTAGTAGGAAAGCTAATTCAAGATTCCGACAATTTTGTAATAATAGTAGATAACCTCAAAACAGGCTCTTTTGAAAAACTCCCCCAAAGTGGCACAAATTGGAAATTCATAAAATGTGATGTAAATATCTGGGAAGACATAATGCCTATCTTCTTATCCTATAACATAGATTACGTATTTCATTATGCCGCAACGGTTGGCGTACAACGTACCCTTGAAAACCCAGTAAGTGTATTGCATGACATGGAGGGTATCAAGAATATTTTAAATCTATCAAAAAATACACCCGTAAAACGAGTGTTCTATTCCTCCTCTTCTGAAGTATATGGAGAACCGGTAGAATTTCCTCAAAACGAAGAAACCACTCCATTAAATTCTAAATTACCTTATGCCATTGTAAAAAATATTGGAGAAGCTTTTCTAAAATCCTATAAACTAGAATACAATCTAAATTATACCATTTTCAGATTTTTCAATACTTATGGCCCCAATCAATCACAAGATTTTGTGGTATCTAAATTTTTAAAAAGCGCCTTAAATAATGAAGATATCACCATATATGGAGATGGCTCACAAAGTAGAACACTATGTTATATAGATGACAATACGGAAGCTACTATCAATGCTTTTTTAAATCCAGAATGGGAAAATACTACCATCAATATTGGAAATAACAATGAAACTACAGTGTTGGATATTGCTCACCTAATTATTTCTATTACCAATTCCAAATCAAAAATAGTTCACTTGCCTCCCTTAAAAGAAGGGGATATGACGCGCAGATTGCCAGACATTAGCAATATGCAAACACTTTTAAACAATAGGCCTTTAGTTTCTTTAGAAGAAGGAATTAAAAAAATGCTTCAAAAATGGAATTCAAACTAACAGTATCATGTGCGGAATAATGGGATGGGTTTCAACAACAGAAACCATACAAAAAGAATTCATACAAGCAGCAACTTCCACCTTAGAACATAGGGGACCAGACGATTTTGGGTATTTTTCTAATGAAAAAAATACAGTCCATTTTGGACATAGACGTTTAAGCATCATAGACCTGTCTTCCGCTTCTTCTCAACCATTTTATTCCAAATGTGGAAGATATGTAATGGTGTATAATGGAGAGATTTATAATTTTAGAGAAGTAGCCCAACAATTAAATTTAGAATTATCTACACAGGGTGATACAGAAGTAATTTTAGAAGCATTTATAAAAAAAGGAGTACAATCATTTGAACTTCTTAATGGAATGTTTGCTTTTGCTATTTATGACACACAAGAGGAAAAAATTTATTTGTGCCGAGATAGAGTAGGCATAAAGCCTCTGTTTTATTATTTTCATGAAAATAAATTTGTCTTCGCTTCCGAAATAAAAGCAATAAAAAAAATCCCAGGATTGAAACTGGATATAAATTTTGAATCATTTGCAGGTTTTTTACACGTTGGTTTTATACCAGCACCTCAAACTGCTTATAAGCATATTTATAAATTCCCGGCAGGTAATTATTTAATCCTCGATACTAAAAACATTTCATCCAACAACAAATTGTCTTTTGAAAAATTTTGGAATTTATACGACAATCTACTACCCGAAACTTATAAAAATGAAGCAGCAGTAGAAAAAAAATTAGAAGAGTTATTAATAAAATCAATAGAATCACAAATTATCAGTGATGTACCATTGGGTTCATTTTTAAGCGGAGGAATAGACTCTAGTTTAGTATCTGCATTAACCTCAAAAGTTAAACCTGGCAAACTAAAAACATTCAGCATTGGCTATCAAAATAGTAAGTTTGATGAATCTAAATATGCAGAAAATGTAGCGAAGACATTAGGAACAGAGCATTATGCTTACAAAATGACAGAGCAAGATTTAGAAGAAATTCTGCTTGATATTATTACATCTTTTGATGAACCATTTTCGGATAGCTCTGCTTTCCCCACCATGCTTGTTTCTAAGTTTGCCAGAAAGCACGTAACCGTATCTTTGAGTGGCGATGGTGGTGATGAATTATTTATGGGGTATGGCGCCTACAGATGGGCAGATCGTTTAGAAAATCCTTTTATAAAAAACAGTAGAAAACCACTATTTTGGAGTTCTCAATTTTTAAGCAATAAATTTAAAAGAGCTGGTTGGCTGTTAAATTATAAAGACTATCAAAACATTACTTCTCATATTTTTTCTCAAGAGCAATATCTATTTGGAGAAAAGGATTTAAAACATTATTTAATAAATGAAACATTTGATTTTCATAATTTAAACTATACTCCAACCACCAAAAGAACATTAACGCCAAGAGAAAAGCAAGCCTGTTGGGATATTCAATATTATTTAAGAGATGACTTATTGGTAAAAGTAGATAGAGCCACCATGCGTTATTCCTTAGAAAGCAGGGTGCCTATTTTAGATAACGACATTATCAACTATGCTATCAATATTGACCAAAGCCTGAAATATAAAAATGGTGAATCCAAATATATTCTAAAAAAGGTATTATATAAATATTTACCAAAGGAATTATTTAATCGCCCCAAAAGAGG
>JBDKHK010000095.1:0-9028 GCA_039797705.1 Bacteroidota bacterium | reverse complement strand
GGTGGCAAGAAGGCATTCCTTTAATAGGCAAAGGAGGCAAAATAAAACTATTAATTCCCTCTGCATTAGGATATGGCACTACAGCACATGGCGCTATCCCCGCAAATTCTATTCTAATTTTTGATATACAGTTAGATAGTTTTAGATGATTTTTTTAACGTAGTTGAATTTCTCAATAAAACTTCATAGTATAACACACCTCATTTTATAACACTTATATAAAGTGGTTGTAATACGTTCCTTAAGCAGCAATTCGTTTAAGCAACTAAAAATCTGTATATTTGCACAAAATTTTCAAATTCACATGATTACAGTTAATAATCTTTCGTTACAATACGGCAAGCGAGTATTATTTGATGAAGTAAATGTAAAATTTACTGCTGGCAACTGCTATGGCGTTATTGGTGCCAATGGCTCTGGAAAATCTACTTTCTTAAAAATTCTTTCAGGTGAAATTGAATCTACTACAGGAAATATAGACATTACTCCAGGCGAACGTATGTCTGTTTTAAAACAAAATCACTTTGAATTCGACGAAATGTCTGTAATAGATACTGTGATGATGGGCAATAAGCGTTTGTATAATATTATGAAAGAGAAAGACGCATTATATGCAAAAGAAGATTTCTCGGATGCAGACGGACATAGAGTAGGCGAATTAGAAGCTGAATTTGCAGAAATGGATGGCTGGAATGCAGAAAGTGATGCCGCTGAAATGTTGAGTAACTTAGGGGTGAAAGAAGAGCAACATTATAAATTAATGAAAGAATTGCCCTCTTCAGATAAAATAAAAGTATTATTAGTACAAGCATTATTTGGCAATCCAGATATTCTGATTCTCGATGAGCCTACCAATGATTTGGATGTACACACCATCTCTTGGTTAGAAGATTTTTTAGCAGATTTTAAAAATACCGTAATCGTAGTTTCGCACGACCGTCACTTCTTAGATATGGTATGTACGCATATTGTTGATATTGATTTTAGTAAAATAAATCTATTTACCGGTAATTATACTTTCTGGTATGAAACCTCTCAATTATTACTGAAACAACGTGCTGATAAAAACAAAAAGAATGAAACTAAAAAAGCAGAATTATTAGATTTTATTGCACGTTTCAGCGCAAATGCTTCCAAATCAAAACAAGCTACATCACGTAAAAAAGCATTAGAAAAATTAGACATCGAACAAATAAAGCCATCTAGTAGAAAATATCCTGGACTCTTTTTTAAACAAAGCAGAGAGGCGGGCGATATGATATTAGATGTTAGCAATGTTTCTTATAAAATGCAAGATGGTACGCCATTATTTAAAGATGTAACCTTTACAGTAAATAAAGGTGATAAGATTGCTTTTATATCTAAAGAAGGATTAATAGTTTCTAATTTCTTTAAAATTTTAGCCGGCGAACAAAAATCAGTAACAGGCAAAATTGATTGGGGTGTAACAATCACTAAATCGTATGTTCCCAATGATAATGCTGCTTATTTCCAAAATGCAGAATTGAATTTAGTAGATTGGTTGCGTCAATATTCTTCAGAAAAAGACGAAACATTTATCCGAGGATTTTTAGGCAGAATGTTGTTTAGCGGCGAGGAATCTTTGAAAAAATGTACCGTATTATCTGGAGGAGAGAAAGTACGTTGCATGATGAGTAAAACCATGTTAGAAGAAGCCAATTTTTTAATTTTAGACGAACCAACCAACCACTTGGATTTGGAATCCATTACCGCTTTAAATAATGGATTAATAGAGTATCAAGGAACGATTGTTTTTACTTCGCATGACCATACATTTACGCAAACAATTGCTAACAGAATCATTGAATTAACACCTAATGGAATGTTGGATAAATTAATGTCGTATGATGAATACTTGTCTGATCCAAAAGTAAAAGAACAAAGAACCGAATTATACGGAATGCCTGTATAAAGCAATCAAAAATTACGCTCCTGATGTAGCATAAATAAAGCCGAAGTTGTATCTTTAGAAATGATTCTATCTAAACAAGTAGCTTTATTAGCCAATAAAACCCACCTACCATTTGGTGTATATGATGATTTAATTGAGAATGTTGATACTTCCTTTTGGGATAAACAAGGAATGTTATCTAAAAAACGTCGCACTGAACGCAAGGCATGGATTTTTGTTGGGATTTACAGCCCTGAATTAATTGCAGGTTTGGCAATTGTGGATGCAGGTATGGTGGCAACTGCCTTTTCATATTTTTATTCATTCAAAGACAGTATTTTTGAAGAAGATAAAACCACTATTCCACTCGGTTTTTCCAATGATTTTAATCCAAATTTGAACAATGAATGGAAATTGGGAAATTATAGTATTAGAACCACCAATGGTAAAATTCATTTACAATATTTAGGAAAATATAAAATGTATATTGAATTAGAAAATAATATCAATGGCGCAAGTATTGTAGCGCCATCTTCCGAAAAACGACCTTTTAATTTTACCTATAAAAATGTTTGTATTCCAGCAAAAGTGCAAATAAATAACGGCGGTGTAAATACGTATGCCACCAGCGGGAAATATGGTTCCATAGATTTTACCAAAGGATACCCACCAAGAGAAACTATTTGGAACTGGCTTTCTTTTATTGGAAAGACAGAATCTGGGAAAATAATCGGCGTTAATTTAGTCGATAGATTTAATGATAATATGGAAAATATTCTTTGGGTAGATGGTAAGAAAATATTGCTTTCTGCCGCTAATTTCTCCATGAAAGCTCCTTTGCATAAATCAGAATGGACTATCCAAACAAATGACGGAATATTACAATGTCATCTTTCGCCCAAAGGCGCCAGAAGTGAAAATTTAAATGCGCTGGTGATGAAAAGTAAATTTACACAGCCATTTGGTACTTTGGATGGTATAGTTTTGTTAGATGGAAAAGAAGAAAAATTCACGGCGTTCGGAGTAGCCGAAGATCATCATGCTGTTTGGTAATCTTTTAGAAATATAAAACTATAAAAAAACAATTTTTCATAGTTTTAAGGTGTTTGTTTTACAAATTTAGTGATTTAAAAAAATACACCAATACCCAATTGGTGGTATAGTTGTTCAATAGATATTCAAAATGTATCTTTGCGCCATGCAAAAAGAGTCGTACTTGAAAAAATTACATCAAATAAAAGCATTAGTTTTTGATGTAGATGGTATTTTTACCAATAATCAATTAATAGCGGCAGAATCAGGTGATCTTTTACGCTCATTTAATGCGAGAGATGGATTTGCCCTAAAAACAGCAATAGAAAAAGGATTTAATATTTGTATTATTACAGCAGGAACATCACCTGCTGTACGTAAGCGTTTTGAAATGTTTGGCATAAAGCATATTTATGATCGAGTTAGTAATAAATTAAAAGTTTTAGAGTCTTTTTTATCAGAGGAAAATCTTTTATCAGAAGAGGTTTTATATATGGGTGATGATATACCAGATTATTATGCGATGAAAACCTGTGGATTAAAATGCTGCCCTAAAGATGCCGTTCCTGAAATACAAAATATTTCGGACTATGTATGTGCTAGAAATGGCGGAGATACATGCGTGCGTGAAGTGATAGAAATGGTATTGAAAGTACAGGGGAAATGGTTTGAAGAAATGTGAAATGTAAAATGTAAAATAATATACTTAATACTTACTACTTAATTCTTAATACTCAAAATGAACTACATAAAAATTACACGCCCACTTAACTTATTGATGATTGCATATACAATGATTTTATTTCGTATTTGCATAGTGGCGGCATCACCATATAAAATATTTTACATAGAACCGATAGTAAGCAATATTGCTTTTACATTTTTAGTGCTTGCCACTGTCTTTATTGCAGCTGGTGGTTATGTTATTAATGATATTTTTGATATTGAAATTGATGGAATAAATCGACCGCAAAAAACAATTATCGGAAAACATATCAGCGAAACGGCAGCCTATAATTACTATAAAATATTGTGTGTATTAGGGGTGCTTTGTACGTTTGTAGTGGCTTTGCTAACATACAATTTTAGACTATCCTTTTTGCCGCTAATTATTATGGTGGTACTCAATTTTTACGCACACACATTTAAAAAACAATTTATAGTTGGAAATTTTATGATTTCCCTTTCTACTGCTTTTGTTATTTTATTGCCAATGATGTTTGAAATTGGAAATAATGCCAATGATAATGATATGCAATTACAGGTACAAAGTGGTATTGCCATTGCTGGAATTGTTTATGGTTTATTTGCTTTTTTGAGTACATTCTTACGGGAATTAGTAAAAGATATGGAGGATGTAAATGGAGATAAACAAAATAATTGTAATACGATTCCAATTGTTTTGGGATATAAAGGAGCAAAAATAATAGCAGTAATTGTTGCCGTGTTGTTGTTGATACAATTAGCATTATTTGTTTGGTTCTTCCCATCTTTACAAATAAAATATGTCGCATACATCATTGGATTTGGTTTAATGCTACCATTGGTCATAATAATCGCCTTATTATTATTGGCAAAAACTGTACAACAATATTATTTAGTCAGTAATATGATAAAAATATTTATGTTGCTGGGAATATCTTCCATGTGGTATTTTAAAAGCGGAATAGGACCATATATATTTATGCAATTTGCCAATTTTTTAGAAAAATTATTTTAAAATAAATGCAAAAACCGCAACAGATATTATTAGGCTCACAATCGCCAAGAAGGTTGGAAATATTGCAGCAAGCAGGATTTGAGGTGCAAGTATTTTCTACGGATATAGAAGAAATTTTTCCCGATGATTTAGATATACACCAAGTACCCGAATATCTTTCCAATTTAAAACTTTCTGCTGTAAGTGCTGTATTGAAAGATGCGCAAGAAATGATAATCTGTGCTGATACAGTTGTTATTTTTGACAATAAATTAATTGGAAAACCAATTAATACCAATCAATCTTTTGATATTTTAAAAGCGATGAACGGAAAACCGCATGAGGTAATTACGGGAGTGAGCATGCAATATCAAAACAAACGTATTTCGTTTTCTGAAAAAGCAACCGTATTTTTCAAAATATTATCAGATGAAGAGATTTGGCATTACATTCATCATTTTAATACCTTGGATAAAGCGGGAGCCTATAATATACAGGAGTTTGGCGGAGTTGAAAAATTGGAAGGTGAATTTTTTAATGTGATGGGCTTGCCCATCAAAAGAGTTTTGGCTGAAATAGAAGTATGGTAATATTATGCAAAACGAGCAACAGCACTAAACTGAAACGACTGAACTATCTATCATACTAGACACCATTTCCCAACGTTTAACTTTTGGATTTTGGACACTTTCAACAGCAGACAAATCACTTAAAATCTTTTTTGCCAAGACATTTGCCATACGAACAGGAACTGCATTGCCAATCATTTTATAACCATCTGCAATGTTTTTGTAATAGAACTTGAATGTATCAGGGAAAGTTTGAACCCTTGCACATTCTCTAACACTTAACCTGCGATACAAATCTTCTTTGCCAGGGACAAAAATTCTTAAATTCTGTTCGACAAATTTAAATTTTGGAGCTTGTGGATGACAAGGAGCATGACGACCACCTGCTTGAATTGTAAAAGAAACTTCGTCCCAAGAACGAACTCTATTTCTTGACATATAAATGGTAGAAAATCCACCAGTCATATATTCGTGGTTGGATACTAAACAATTTTCGCCATTTGTAATATTACCTTTTTGTGCAGGAAGAGCATTGTCTTTTAAGTCGCCAATTGCTTTTGACAAAGGAATTTTATTTTCTAAAGTTGTAGGCGTAGGAAACTCAAATTCAATTCCTAAATCTGTTCTATAGCCCACGAAGAAAACTCGTTTTCTATCTTGTGGAATACCATAATCTGCCACATTCAACATTTGAAAAGACAAATTATAACCACATTCACGAAACATATTTTTAATATTTTCTAATGCAGGTTTATGTGTGTCTATTAACATCCCAGACACATTTTCTGCAAGAAAAAATTTAGGTTGTTTATCAGCCAGTATTCTAATAAAATCATAAAAAAGTTGTCCTCTTTTGTCGCCAATACCTCTCATTGCACCAGCTTCAGACCAACTTTGACAAGGCGGACCACCAATTATTCCATCACATTCAGGAACTTCATTTGTAGGAACATCGGTAATACTTCGTTTATCTAAATATACGCCTTTATGGTTTTTTTCGTAAGTTTCCCAAATAGATTTATCATATTCATTTGCCCAAATAACATCAAATCCAGCTTTTGAAAAACCTAAATCTAAACCACCTGCACCAGCAAAAAATAATTAAAATAATTTGGGCGTTTCCCTTCAGGTCGGGCTTTTCGTTTCAATCTTTTTTTCGTTCCTCAAAAAAGGATTTCCACTTCAATCCCTAACGCAAAACTAATACCCAATTAACACAATTCCTTTCAATGGTAAATGAAGCCTATTAGAAATATAAAGAGTTTCTAAAAAAGTGTAAATAATTTCAAAATCTTTGTGTCCTCTATATTCATTTCTTACCACAATCACTAAATATTCAACCTCAAACATCATACAAGCTTGAAAAATATCTTTTAAAAATTGATTATTTTCAGTAGATCTTCCTGCTTCTACTTCAATTACAATCTTTCCATCTTCACTAACTGCATCAGCATTAAAAGATTTATCAATAACATTATCAAAACCAAATAATACAGGAATACTTATTTTTTGGAGTTTAGATTTACCTGTTTCTACTGTAAAATTTATTTTTTCAAGATGTGGTCTAATAATCTCTAAAACTTGATTACTTGATAGATTATTTTCAGGTGATTTTATTTTATCAATTTCTATTTCAAAACAAGAAATAACAGACTTTATCTGCGAATTTATTCCTTGTGAACGAGGAAAGAATTGAAATCTTAATCCGTTATTCATTTTCTGTATTTATAAATTCATTAAGTGTTATATCAATCTCATCAACCCAATTTAAGAGGTTAAGTTTTGACTTTTCAAAATTATCCGTTATTCCTTGTGGAATTTGATTTTCGATACTTTTTTGTACTTCATTTAAAGAGTGTTTAAGTTCCTCTATTTTAATCAAAGTGTTGTTGTAATTTATTTCTGCTGTTATCATAATTATGCTGCAATTTTACGATTTTGAATTACTGTTTTATCAGCATTTGGAAATGAATTAAACTTTTCAGTTTTCATTAAACAAAAAACTTGAAACGTTGCATTTGCATCAACTTTATTCAAATAAGAGAAGATTTTATGTGGGTTTTCAATGTGCCACATTCCACGAATCCGCAAATCCGTTACACCCAAAGGATCAACTTTTTTAACTTTGCCTAATTCGTTAGTTTCTGTAAATTCAACATCAGGAATTTCTGTAATTCCAGAAGAAATAGTTTTTTTGATTTTTTCGTAAATTGCTGCATCGGCAGAAAAACAGTCGCCGTAAACAAACCATAAATATTTAATATCAGTATCGTTTGTATGTCCAACTATATAAACAATATCTTTTTCAGCCCAATCTTCACAAGTTTTGCAAGCCTGTGTAAGCATTGGACTATCTGCAAAAAGTTTAGCTTTTGGATACGAACTATTTAAAGCCAATGCACTTGTTGGGCTTTGAATTTTTTTTATTTCTATTGCATCGCCATTACGAAGAATTATATCAGGTGGGTTATTTGGGTTTCCCAAGTATGAAAAAACTTCATTGGATTTTTGCAATCTATCAGCTTCGGACAAATCAAAAGAATTTGCAAAAATATCTTTCACATAGTTTTCTAATGCTTCACCGACAGAGTTTGCTCTATTACGACCAGTATAATAATCCTTGACCTTGATTATTGGATTTTCTACTATTAATTTTATTGCTTTTAGCAAGTTCGATATATTCAGAATTAATACTTTAATATTGTTACAAATTTATCAAATTTAACTCGAAGAATTTTAACAACAAAACAAATAAAAAACTGAAAGTAAAATAAAAAATGACTAATCACTCACATTGGTTTGGCAAAAGTAGGGCAGGCGGAAGTAATTGAACATTTGTACTTTTATCAATATTTATACAATATTTGGTCAGACAATTTCAAAGCCCTGTCTTCGCCAAGCTGTAAAGCGGTAATATTAAATGGCCACCATTAAATTACAACCTCGAATGTCTGCATTGTTGGTTCTGCCCAATACTTCAAATTCATCGTTTGGCAAAATATTTACCATGTCTTGTGTGGCAATAAACGGACACGAATAAATATTTGCTAAATCTATAATATTCAATCCACCACGACCAGGCTCTGTACTAACTTGCATTGGATTATATAAATCTCTTCTAAAAATTTGCATCCATGGCGAAGGTTTAAAAATACCATTTCCTTTAGAGTATCCTTGCGATAATAATTCTGTCATGCCGTATTCAGAATGAATATTTTTTACATTAAATGCTGTTGTTAATATTTCATGCACAGCTTCGCGTGTTTGCTCTTCACGTTTGCCTTTCATTCCACCAGTTTCCATTATTACTACGCCTGATAAATCCATAGGATATTGCTCGGCAAAATCCAATAAAGCAAACGTAACACCGATAAGTAAAATTTTTTGATTGGGAAATTGTGATTTTATCTTTGAAATTTTTTCAGCCAATTCACTTAAATTATTCAAATAAAATCCTGAGTTTGGATTTTTTGTTTTCTTTATCAAATCATCTACCATATATACTAACGACGAAGTACCGCGCTCTAAATAGGAGGGAAGCAAGGCAAGAATTGTCCATTCTTCAGGATTTCCATAAAATAGTTCAAAACCCTTGCGAAAACTTTGTTCGTATAACGATAAATCTGCAACAAAATGTTTGCTGGCAATTTGTCCAGTGGTGCCACTGCTTTCAAATATTTTTTCTATTGCCACGTTTTGAGTAACAACACAATGTGTCTTAAAAAAATCAATAGGCAAAAACGGAATTTGCTGAACAGATTGAATGGATTTTGTGTTTATTTTTAAAAAATCTGTGAATTGTTTGTAAATTGGATT
>JBDKHK010000094.1:0-6000 GCA_039797705.1 Bacteroidota bacterium | reverse complement strand
CATTTTGTAATATATTTATTTTATAATAGACATATTTAGTTCGAATGTATGGTAATTAATCTTTCAAAATATTCTTCAATAAAAAATTATTCTTCAAAATATCATCTTATTGTTATAAGCTACAATGATATACACAAGTAGCTATAAAAATCATTATTTTTGAAAAAACACGTATTATTATACTAAATAAATGCGTATGATGTGATTACATTTAGTAAAACGTCTTCTGTAGAGGAGTATTTACAAAAATAAATAAATAGATGAACAAAATTAGAACACTTTACCAATGGACAACTTCTATTCCGGTAGTAGCTTGTCTATTATACTATTCAGGGCTTTTGGATAATAATTATATATTTCAGGCTATTGCTGGTGTATTATTAATCTTTTGTGTAATGTCTGCTGTTCATCACTCCGAGATAATTGCACATAGAGTGGGTGAACCATTTGGTACCATTATTTTAGCTGTTTCCGTTACAATTATCGAGGTTGCCATTATTATTTCATTAATGACAACAGGCGGGACAAAATATGCAACTTTTGCAAGGGATACAGTTTATGCGGCTGTAATGTTAATTTTGAATGGAATCGTAGGATTCAGTTTGTTGATTGGAAGTAGGAAATATCATACTCAAACATTTTCAGTTCATTCAGTTAAAATTGCTTTAGTGTCGCTTGTATCTATTGTAGTATTTACAATGATATTGCCAACTTTTACAAAAAGTCAATCGGGTCCTTATTATACGGAAGCACAATTGTTATTCGAAATTTTCGCTTGTTTTGCCATTTATGCTGCATTCATCTCAGCTCAAACCACCAAACATAGAGAATATTTTATTACTGAAAATAATAATAAACATGAAACAGAAGACAGTGAACAAGCCATCTCTAATACTTCTTTAATTATTAGTTTGGTGTTTTTATTAATTAGTTTGACAATTGTAGTTTTACTAGCAAAATCACTTTCCTATCCTATTGAGCATTTTTTAGTTAGTCAAGGCTTACCACAGAGTTTAGTTGGAATTATAATAGCTGCCATTATTTTGTTACCAGAAGGAATTGCCGCAATTAGTGCAGCCAGGAGTAACAAACTACAAACAAGTTTGAATTTGGCTCTAGGTTCTGCCATAGCGAGTATCGGATTATCCATACCTGCGGTGTCCATTGCTAGCTATTTTTATGGCTTTCCGCTTGTTTTAGGACTTGATATTTTATCAATAATTTTATTAGTGATTTCTATATTTACGGTAATGCTTTCTCTTATTGGAGGAAAAAGTAACTTTGTTTATGGCGTAGTATTAATTGTAAATTTGGTAGCATATATATTTTTAACTATCAATCCATAAACGATAAATTTAATTTTGGAAATAAAATTTATGTACTTGAGCCGGTGTTTTATTTTACCATATCCTCATTAGAAAGTTTTGTTAAAATAAATAATGCTCCAAAATTTAGTGGAGCATTATTTTATAGAATAAATTGTAATTGTATTGGACTAATATTCGTGTGGTAATACTGGATTGATGGCTTCATGCCAAGGTAAACCATATCCACCAATTTGCGACATAAATGGATCTGGATCCATTTCTTCTGTATTATAAACACCCGGTTTCATCCAAATACCTTCTAGCATTAATTTTGCTCCCAACATAGCAGGAACGCCAGTGGTGTAGCTTACACCTTGTGCTTTTGCATCGTTGTAAGCATCCTGATGTTTGCAATTATTCCAAATAAAATAGGTTTTATCTTTTCCATCTTTAATACCTTTTATTTGACAACCGATGGATGTTTCGCCGGAATAATTTTCACCTAAAGAGCCCGGCTCAGGTAGTAATGCTTTTAAAAATTCTATAGGAATAATTTCTCTACCTTGGAACATAATTGGCTTGATAGAAGTGATACCAATATTTTGCATTACTTCCAAATGGGTAAGATATGCTTGTCCGAAAGTCATCCAAAAGCGGGCACGTTTAATAGTTGGAAAGTTTTTTACTAAAGATTCCAATTCCTCATGATATAATAAATATGATTCTTTGGGTCCAATGTTTGGATATTCTATTGGTTTATGAATAGACATGGCGGGAATAACTTTCCATTCTCCATTTTCCCAATATTTTCCATCTTGAGTAATTTCTCTAATATTAATTTCAGGATTAAAATTAGTAGCAAAAGCTTGCCCGTGGTCGCCAGCATTACAATCTACGATGTCTAAATAATGCATTTCATCAAAATGATGTTTAGCTGCGTGTGCTACATAAATTTGTGATTGTCCGGGATCGAAACCACAGCCCAACAAAGCCATGATGCCTTTTTCTTTAAATTTTTCTTGATACGCCCATTGCCAACTGTATTCAAACTTTGCTTCATCTTTAGGTTCATAATTGGCAGTATCTAAATAATGTACGCCTGTTTCCAAGCATGCATCCATAATAGTTAAATCTTGATAAGGTAAGGCAATATTCATTACCAAATCTGGTTTAAATTGATTAATGAGTGCTACAATTTCTGGCACATTATCAGCATCTAAAGCAGCCGTTTGAATGTTCATGTGTTTAATGTCGGCAGCAATAGCATCGCATTTAGATTTAGTGCGGCTTGCCAACATGATTTCACTAAAGACTTCAGGAACAGAAGCACATTTGCGTACTACCACGTTTCCAACGCCACCGGCGCCAATAATTAAAACTCTTTTTCCCATTTTTTGAATTAATTTACAGTTTATTTGAATTGGACACAAAGGTACAAAAGCAAATGAATAATAGACAATGAACGGATAATAATTAACAGTTTGGAAGCAGGTGCAAGTGATATTAATAGTATAGATGTTTTTGTAAGTAAAATGTATTTAAAATACACATATTCACACTACTTTGTTATTTGTTTTCTATTCTGTATTTTTTTGTCCAATAAATAATAAATGGTAATAGAATTATTGTTGGTAAAAGCCAATAAAATGATGATGGAATTTGTTTAGGGAAATATTTTGCATTGACAACAATAAAGGCAGTTGCAGAAGCAATATAAGCACCTATCATTCGTTGTAAGTGAGAAAGCAACCAATAGTTTTTTGCAATAATATTTCCTTTATAATTTTTGAAATCTGCCTGCACAAAACGCATACCCACTAATCCGAAAACTATAAATACAATTCCAAAGTTATTATTTTTGATTAGATGCAATATGCCAAATCCAATAAACAATGAACCTGTTATTAGCATCGTAATAGTGATTGCCCAATCAAAAGGAGTAGGACGCTGGTTGTTGCCCAGCATTTTTAAATATAGATACCGATTGCCAGTTACTGTTAGATAAATTGTAAATACTCCAACAATGAATAAAAAATAATTCGGATGAATAATCGCTAAAATCAGCGAAGAAATTCCCGCTGTCAGCATACTGTAAATGAAAAATTTCCCCAATAATTTATGTTTTTTATCTCCCTTTTTTCTAATTAAATTGATTGTTCCCGTAATCAATCCGACAGAACCACCTAAAATATGTAAGATTAAAAAAACAGCAAAAATGATTTTCATATTATTTTGTTATTTATTTATTATTAGAGGTGTCAGTTAAATTGCTGGTAATAATGGACTAATAAGATTTGAGCCTATCAAAATAATAAATTTTGTACATTTTTTTGTTCGTGTTCTAGTAGCCATTGTTTGCGCCATAGCCCACCAGCATATCCAACTAAAGAACCATTGCTGCCTATAACGCGATGACATGGAATTATAATGCCAATTGGATTTTTACCATTTGCAGTTCCTGCGGCACGAATACATTTTGGGTTGCCTAAATTTTTAGCTAATTGTAAATATGAAATTGTTTTTGCAAAAGGAATATCCTGCAAGGCTGCCCATACTCTGCTTTGAAATTCTGTCCCATGTACTTGTAAGGGTAAATCAAATATTTGTCTGTCTTTATAAAAATATTCTTGTAGTTGTTGTTGTCCTTTTTTGCTTATTTCATTTTCTAATGATGGTTTATTTTCATTTTTTTCATCTAAAAAATCTATTGAAATAATAGCTTGTTCATTTGCTATAATTTCTATTAATCCGACAGGAGTATCTAAATGTGAGGTAAACAACTTATTTTAAACTTTTATAGTAATTAAAAATATCTTTTAATGTTTTTTTAGGTCTAAAATCAAATGTTTTAGCAAATAAACTTCCGTCAATAATTACAGGATATTTAAAATAATTAATTAAATAAGGAGGAAATGATTTCCATTTTAAAAATCTGGCAATGGATTCTGTTAACTTTGGTGGTATAGACGGAATCGGTATAGGTGTTGAACCAGCTGCTTTTATGGCATCTTTGAATCCAATATAATCATCGGGTGCAACGTTATAAATTCCCGGAATATTTTTTTCAAATGCCACACAGATAGCATCGCGCATATCATCAATATGAATGAATTGCATTAAAGGCGAAAATCCCCATAACATTGGGGAACGATTTTCTGATAGCAACAAAGAAAATGTATTTCTAACTCCTGGTCCAGCGATATTACATGGCCGCAAAACCGTAATGTTTAACTCAGGATGTTTGTATAAGTAAATGGTGGATAGGTTTTCTAACTCTACTGAATCTACTAAATCCATAGTTAGTTCTGATGCTTTTAAAGGTGTTGTTTCATCTAATAATGATGGATTATATGCAGATGCACCATAAACGAAATAGGTGGACATTAATAATGTTTTTGGAACATTGTATTTCCTTGCTAAATCATATAATTTTCTTGCGCCGATTACATTAGCATTGTAACGGGTAAAACGGTTCATTTCCTGTGCAGATATTCTGCCTAAATGAATAATGCCATCAAATTGATGTTCGCGAAAAATATCTTCAAAAATACGTTTGTTAAAATCAATTTTATAGCTTTCAACGGGTATGCCTAAGTCCACTTTTGTACGAAAATCAACTGCAACAATTTTGTAGTCTTTTTTTAACTTTTCTATTACTTTTTTAGCTAATGCACCCGCTGCACCTGTTACTAATATTTTTCTCTTTGGTTCCATATTTTAGGATGTATGTTGAAACGTAAATTATATTATTTTTTTATTTCTTTTTTTTGAGCTTCATAGAAGGCATTTCGTTTTTTTAATCCCTCTTGTATCATTTCATCTATGGCAACTTTCACTAAATCCACTCGTGCTTTAACTTCCGATTCATTTTGGGTATCGTTCTTAAAATACATAGGTTTCCCAAAATAAATATATGCTTTTGAAGGAAAAATATATGGAATTACTAAAGGCGCAACAGGAAGTCCCACTAATTTTGCTAAAGGTTTTATATTGGCATAAGAACGAATCGATTCTTCCATTCCAATTACTGCTACCGGAATTATCGGAGTATCGTATGCCATCGCAAGGTGCATAAATCCATTGCCAAAACGTTGTAACTGATAGCGATGTTTGTATAATTTATTAGATCCTCTCACGCCTTCCGGAAATACAATTACCGCTTCATTATTACTTAACATCCGTTCGCAATTGACTGGATCGCCAATTACTGCGCCGATAGAATTAAGTAGATTCCCAACAAATGGTACAGTCGGAAAAAATTTTTCTATCATGGCCTTAGGTGCACGTGGTCCGCTTGGATTGGACAGCATAGCATATCCTATCAGTGCGCCATCAATAGGCAACTGGCCACTATGATTGGCAATAATTAAACATTTGCCTTCTTTTGGAATATTTTCTAATCCAAATGCTTCGACTTTAAAAAATGATTCATATAGATACTTTACAAAACGTATATTGTTTTTTATTTTTTTTAAATTAAAACCCCAAGCATCATACCCAAAAGTACCGGTGTTGTTTGGAAAAACATTCACAAACTCTTTGAGCCTGCTATCATCCAATATTTTACTTATTATCGTATTTCTGTTCTTTGCCATATTAAATCCGATACTATATTACTAAAAACAGTCAAATTATTTCTTGTTTCGTGAATTTTTTTTTAAGTTTAGACTATACAAATAATATTCAACATACA
>JBDKHK010000093.1:0-16076 GCA_039797705.1 Bacteroidota bacterium | reverse complement strand
ACAAATTGGTTAATTTTATGTTTAAATTACAATACAAAACACATATAATAAAAACAAAATTGACCGATTTTACAGTTAAAATACCATAAAAAATACCATATTACACATCCTATTAGAAATAAAAACAATATTTTTTCGTTGGAATACATACAAAAAATAAAAAAAATAATATACTTTTACGACTTTGTTTAATTAAAAATTCAATCAAATCAATTAAACCTTAAATTGACAATTATGGCTCAAGCACAATCAAAAAAGAATTCCGGTGGATTAGGAGCCGGTTTAGTAGTACTTATTGCAGTTATCGTCTGTAATATTTTATTCTACACTGTTTTTAAATCTCAGATTGACGAAAAAGGACATGAGAAAAACATTATCGGATTA
Source organism: Bacteroidota bacterium (assembly GCA_039797705.1). Lineage (GTDB taxonomy): Bacteria > Bacteroidota > Bacteroidia > Chitinophagales > JADIYW01 > JADJSS01. The sequence continues at coordinate 15,692 of JBDKHK010000093.1, read as the reverse complement.
TTCTATAAAGGAGGAATCGTTGTGCCATTCCTAATGGCCATCTTCGTTACTTGTATCACCTTTGCTATCGAACGATTATTAACCATTTCAAAAGCAGCCGGAACAGGTTCTTTGGATTCTTTCCTTCAAATAGTAAAGACCAAATTAACTGCTGATGATATTAATGGTGCTTTATCAGAATGTAACAAACAACAAGGTGCCGTAGCAAACGTTGTAAGATCTGGCTTAATAAAGTATGCTGATATGGCAAAAGATACTCAACTTACCGGAGAACAAAAAATATTAAACATTCAAAAAGAAGTAGAAGAAACAACTTCTCTAGAATTACCTACTTTAGAAAAAAACATGTGGATTTTATCTACCATTGCATCCGTAGGAACTTTAATAGCATTATTAGGAACTGTAATCGGGATGATAAAAGCATTCTCTGCTTTAGCAGTGGGTGGTAACCCAAATCCAGATCAGCTAGCTTCTGGTATTTCTGAAGCCTTGGTAAACACGGCATTAGGTATCTTTACATCAGCTATAGCAATTATTTTCTATAACTTATGTACACAAAAAATAGATAAACTTACTTACGGAATAGATGAAATGGGATACAGCATCTCTCAAACATTCGCAAGCCGTAAACATTAATCCACCACACTATAATACTAATATAGTATGCCTAAAGTAAAAGTCCCACGACAGAGTACATTCGTTGACATGACAGCCATGTGCGATGTATCTTTCTTGTTGCTAACGTTTTTCATCTTAACGGCAAAATTCCGTCCAGTAGAAATTGTGCAAATCACCACTCCGTCTTCTCGTGCAGAACATGAAGTAGCAGAAGACATGGTTACTTTTTCTATAGATAAAGATGGAAAAGCTTATATGGCAATAGGCAAACCAGAAAGAAAAGCACAAATATTAGATGAGTTGATGGCTATTACTCAAGACAAATATAAAGGTGTCATTGATGATAATACAAAAAAACTCTTCACAAAGTTAGAATTAGTAGCTACACCTATTCAACTGTTACCACAGTTAGTAACCAAAAGCACCGATCAGCTTACTTTAATGCGTACAGACGGACAATTAGCAGGTATTCCTATGGATTCAACCAATAATCAATTAGGTGATTGGGTAATGGCAGTCAGATATGCTTATGCACAAAATGACAACTTAGACAATCCTCCAATTGCTATAAAAGGTGATAAAGAATCCAATATAAAAGGAGTCAAAAGGATGATAGATGTCTTTAAAGAGAAAGATGTTTACAAATATAAACTTGTAACCACATTAGAAGGAAAAGTAGATTAATTCTAAAAAAATAGTAAATAATGGCAGATATAGATTCCTCGTCAGGCGGCGGCCATGGTAAACACAAAGGCGGCGTCCGTTCTAAAAAATTATCTACTCGAGTTGATTTAACTCCAATGGTTGACTTAGCATTCTTGTTAATTTCATTCTTTATGTTAACCACTCAATTGTCAAAATCCGTAGCAATGGATTTAGCAATGCCTAAAAAACCAGATAGTCAAACAATTCAACCCGAACCGGTTGCTGGCTCTAAAGTATTAAACATCATCGCAGACAAAAACGATGATTTATGGTATTATCCAGACGTGATTGTAGCCGGTTTGAAAAAGACAAACTATTCTGCCAAAGGACTTCGTGAAATTATCTTAGAAAGACAAGCACAAGTAAAAGCAAAATGGGGGTTAGATAAAGAAAATGACAGTAAGATGGTTGTATTAATTAAATTAACAGATGATGCGACTTATAAAAATATGGTAGATATCTTAGATGAAATGGACATTACAAAAACCAAAATTTATGCTATCCAAGATGTAAATGACCTAGAATTGGAAGCCATAAAAAATGGAGGTAATGCGAAGGTTTCAGAATAATAAAACATCCTAAAAAATTATAAATGAGCAATAATAAAGATTTCAAAAATGCCTCGTGGGATGATATAGTCTTTGACAACTTAAACAAAGACTATGGAGCTTATGTTTTGCGTAAATTAATCAACAAAAATACTCTAAGAGGATTTGTCATTGCATTATCTTCTTTTTTAATCATCATATTATTATTACGGTTTAATATTTTTTCTTACAAAAGTAAAAATGACAAAGTAGTAAACATAGAGATGACAGATGTTAACTTAGAGGCACCACCACCACCACCAGTGGACGCACCACCACCACCACCACCACCGCCACCACCACCACCGGTAAGACCTACCATTAAATTTGTGGAGATGATTGCGAAAAAGGATGAAGAAGTACCTGAAGAAAAAGAAGTTACTAAAATCGAAGATATAAAAGATACAAAAATTTCTTCTAAAACTCAGGAAGGTGATAAAGATGCAAAAGCAATAATAGTGGATGATGGACCTAAAGGAGACGGCCCTCCGGCACCACCACCACCAGTAGCCAAAGAACCAGAAATTTTTGACAGAGCAGAAGTAATGCCAATTTACCCTGGAGGTCCTGCTGCTTTGATGAAATATCTATCCAGTAATATCCGATACCCATCTTTAGCTCGTGAAAACGGACTATCGGGAAAAGTTGTCGTTAAATTTTATATAGATATAGATGGTTCCGTAAAAGACCCTGTAGTATTAAAAGATAACGTCGGTGGAGGCTGTGGAGATGAAGCAATACGCGTAATTAAAGCAATGCCAAAATGGTCACCAGGCTCACAACGCGGTAAAACGGTGAAAGTATATTATACTCTTCCAGTTACTTTCAATTTACAATAAAATATACTTAGATTGTACAAAAAAAAACCTCAATACACGTTATTGAGGTTTTTTTATATCTTATCTATAAAACATTCTCTTCTAAAATTAGGTTAAACCTTTAATATTCGTCATTCATTATTTATTTTCACCAAATGAATAAATACACACAACCGACATTCGTATTTCGTACAGCTATCGCTATTGGGTATGTAGTATTGGGAATCTTAATATTTACATTACCCATAAGGCTCGAACTTCTTACCAAAATTACCAAACCTATATTCTCCATATTATTAATAGCTTACGGAATTTTCAGATTATATAGAGCCTTTCAAATGATTAAAGAAGAAAATACATCAATATGAATATGAATATAAAAAATAGTATCCTGTTATTGCTGTTATTTTCAGTGCTTACAAGTTGTAAACAAACAAATAAGAATAAAAATTTCTATGATTGGAATAACGGAAGTGTAGTGATTATTGCCGATTCCAACCTTCGAAACGTATTAGAACCTTTAGTGCCAATTTATGAAAATTTTTACCCCAAAGCATCAGTTTCCTTTCAATATACTTCAGAAGACAATGCCATTCAAAATTTTTTAAAGAATAAAAATACCATAATAGCAACGGCAAGGCAACTTTCAGATGCAGAGCAGCAGGAAGCCACCATAAATCAAGATGCAAAAATAGTTGAAAGTATTTTTGCTTACGATGCTATAGCTGTTATTGCTAATAAATCTTATCCAGATTCTGTTTTTACTATTGAAAATACCGCCCATTTTTTAGAAAAAACAACTGCTACTAAATTAGTTTTCGACAACTCAAAGTCAGGTATAGTCAGAACAATTTTACAATTATCAAATGCAGCTCCAGATAGTTTTAAAAATGCGTATGCATTAAATTCCATAGAAGAAGTATTGAGATATGTAGCATCCAATAAAAATGCTATCGGATTTATACCTTATAATATCTTAAGTAACAGAAATGAAAAACAAGCACAAGAAATTCGTGCAACTTTTAAATTTCTTGCCGTTTCTTATAAAAACAAGATCACCACCTTGAGCCAAGAGCATATTTACAACCAAACATATCCATTAATTCGTCCAATAGTCATTTATATAGGAAATTGCCCAGATTTAGTTGGGCAAGGGTTTACCAATTTTTTATTCAGTCGTCAAATTTCCAAAGCATTAATTTTAAGTGGATTAGTGCCTCAAACAATTTCAGATCGCGATGTAGTAGTCACGAATGAGTTTCATCCGAACAATAATTAAACAGAGTAATATTATCTTAACTTTTAAACATCAATATTTTTGTATTTTTATACTCTCAAATTTTAATTCACAGAAATGGCAGAAGATAAAATAACAATTAACCTAAACGGAAAACTTACAGATTGTCCTGTTTTAGTGGGCACAGAGAACGAATATGCAATTGACATCGACAAATTAAGGGCAGATACTGGCTTTGTTACCTTAGATTTTGGATATAAAAACACAGGTGCCACTACTAGTAAAATCACCTTTTTAGATGGTGAAGAAGGCATTTTACGTTACAGAGGGTATGACATTGCCGACTTAGCAGAAAACTCAAATTTCACAGAGGTGATGTATTTGTTGTTATACGGAGAATTGCCTACGGCTGCTCAATTAGCAGATTTCAATCAAAAATTAAAAGATAACTCTGATGTTCCGGCCGAAGCCGCAGCTATTTTGAAATCCATGCCAAAAGGGGCACATCCCATGGCACAATTATCGGCATTAACCGTTGTTATGTCGGGAGTGTACAAAGATGGTGCTAAATTAACAGAAGAAAATTTCATCAATATATTAGCCAAGTTTCCTGTATTGGTAGCTATGGTGATTCGAAATTCACAAGGATTAGATTTTGTTCCAAATGATAAAAATTTAGATTATGTTTCTAATTTCTTACAAATGTCGTTTGGCAAACCTGCATCAAGTGTATTGGTAGATGCTATGAATAAATTACTTATTTTGCATGCAGACCACGAGCAAAATTGCTCCACTTCCACCGTGCGTATGGTAGGTTCTTCTAATGCAAATATTTATGCATCTATCAGTGGTGGTATCAACGCACTTTGGGGACCATTGCATGGAGGCGCCAATCAAGCTGTTTTAGAACAATTAGAAGCTATTGAAAATGACGGTGGAGATACCGCTAAATTTGTAGCAATGGCAAAAGATAAAAACTCAGGATTCCGCTTAATGGGCTTCGGACACAGGGTATATAAAAACTTTGACCCACGTGCAAAAATCATTAAAAAATCTTGTGATGAAGTATTAAGTGATTTAGGAGTAACAGATAAAAAATTGACTATTGCAATGGAATTAGAACAAGCAGCATTGCACGATGATTACTTTGTTTCTAGAAAATTATATCCAAACGTAGATTTCTATTCAGGAATTATTTACCAAGCATTAGGATTTCCGACAGATAGTTTTACAACACTGTTTGCCTTAGGAAGATTGCCAGGTTGGGTATCACAATGGAAAGAGTTAAAAGAAAATAAAGAACCAATAGGCCGTCCAAGACAAATCTATATGGGTTCGACTCTTAGATCTTATACTTCAATTTTAGAAAGATAATTGGATTGAATCACCAATTATCCGCCACCTGAAAATTATTAATTATTGAAGGCATTAATTGGTATATTACTTTCCACAATAGTTCTGCTAAGTACGATGCAGGAACTTACATTTGTAATCCTGTATAAGTTGAATAAAAAAACTATTACAGAAAAATACTGCATTAATAAAAAGATAGAGAACTCTTCTTGTCATGGTGCTTGTCATCTGAAAACAACTTTGATCCATTCTGAGAAAAATGCTAAAAAAAATCCATACGCAGTTTTTGAAATAAAATTAAAAAATATAAATACTATTTCTCAAAATAGTACCATTCAAAATGTTTTGATTTGCGCAGATAGCAAAACAGATTATTTAAATAGGTTTTCTCCCTTTCTTCCTAAGGGAGTTTTTGAAAAACCAGTAAAACCGCCAATTGTTTTAGTGTAATGTAAGAAACTATCTCATTTTGTAATTATTAAAACAATTTTATGCGCCATTTATTATTGGCACTATTGTGCTGCAGCAGTAGTGTTTATGCCTGCGATTTTTGCGGATGTTCTCCCGCATTGATGAATTCAGATGTATTGACTTTGCAGCCACAATCATCCATTGGCACTTCCTTGCAATATAAAAATTACAAATTTCTTTCTTCACCAGAAAATTTAAAAAGAACACAACTAGTAACACAAAATTTCTTTGTTTCGTATGCTCCCAAACATTGGGTGGACATTCGATTGTCTATGCCAATTATTTGGATGTTGAATGACTACAGTAAGATAGATGATAAAACACCAAAATTAAAAGAGAAAAAATTTGGGGCAGGAGATTTATTATTATATTTTAATTACAAGGTATTTGCAAAACCACCTTTTGGAACTAAAAGAGTTGGACATACCATTAATCTTGGGCATGGCTTTAGCTTTCCAACAGGTTCTAAAAAATCTTCAGATAATTTGCTTTTGCAAGATTTTAATTTTGGCACACAAACAGTTGCTTTTTTCTTTTCAGGAAATTATAGTATGAGCATTAAAAATTGGGGCTTGGTAAATTCTATTTTAATGAAATTAAATATCTACAACAAAGCCCGAGTAAAATATGGCAATAGTTATATGTATCAGCTTTCCACCAATTATACCCATTCATTTAGGCAACTTACTTTAATCCCAATGTTTGGTATTCGTGCCGATATTTCTCAAAAGAATTTACACAATAGTATTATTCAGCCACGCTCCGGCGGATGGTCATTAGCTGCCATGGCAGGAATGCAATTTTCTATTAAAGAGATAGCTTTTAATATATCCATTTCTCAACCAATGGTACAAAAAATCTCCTTGGGAGATGTAAGAGAAAATACAGGCATCAATTTTACGTTCAAATACCTTATTCCTAAAAGGATAAAAATGACGAATGAAATCCACCTTCATACAAAATCCTAATATTCACACTTTAACAAATTAAATTTAAACAACATGAAAAAATTAACTATTGTAGTATTAATGACACTATCTTTTGCCGCGTGTAAAAAAATAAGCGACAAGACTGCGCCAATTATTACCATTACCTCTCCAACAGACGGTCAAATGTTTGGCAAAGGAGACTCCATGTCTGTAGTTTATACCATTACAGACGAAGATTTGCACGAATACTCTTTTGATTGGATCAACACAACAACGGGAGATACCCTGACAACAGAAGGAGGACATACTCATGGAAATGTGAGCGTAAATAAAAAATTTAAATTGCCATCAGATGCTTTTAATCTAAAAATTTTGATAAATGCAGAAGATCATACGGGCAATGTAAATTCCAAATCGGTGAATTTTCATACGATGTAACGATTGTAAATAATGTAAAAAAAATGAAAAATGGTCGGTATTTCATAAATACTGACCATTTTAATTTTTATATCTTTGTGTATTAATCAAACCTTATGTCAAAGATTTTTTTTGAAAAAAGGGGGATGTTTTTTATATGCACGAAGTAAATCCTTTAATAGAAGAACGAGTTGTCTTAGTTGGTGTTATCCGAGATAATCAAACGGCAGAACAAATAAATGAATATTTGGATGAACTTGCTTTTTTGGCTGAAACTGCGGGTGCGGTAACGCTAAAAAAATTCACCCAAAAACTAAAACATCCTGATGTGCGTTTTTTTGTCGGGAGTGGAAAGTTAGAAGAAATAAAACAATACAAAGAATATGCAGACATCAATACCATCATTATTGATGATGAAATTTCTCCAGCACAACAGCGCAATTTAGAAAGCGAATTAAAATGTAAAATTTTAGATCGCACGAGTTTGATTTTAGATATTTTTGCCATGCGCGCACAAACCGCACAAGCACGAATGCAAGTGGAATTGGCACAAATGCAATATTTATTACCACGTTTAAAAGGCTTGTGGACACATTTGGAAAGACAGCGTGGCGGTATCGGTATGCGCGGCCCCGGCGAAAAAGAAATTGAAACCGACCGCCGGGTGATTAACGATAAAATTGCCAAATTAAAACAAGAATTAGAAATATTAGACAAGCAGGAGCAAACCCGCAGAAAAACTCGAGGTGAGCTGATTCGGGTAGCATTAGTAGGATATACGAATGTCGGAAAATCTACCATAATGAACTTACTGAGCAAGAGCGAAGTATTGGCAGAAAATAAATTGTTTGCTACTTTGGATACCACAGTTCGCAAAGTAGTTATAGATAACATCCCATTTTTATTGAGTGACACCGTCGGTTTTATTAGAAAATTACCACATCATCTGGTAGAAAGTTTTAAATCCACTTTGGATGAAACCAAAGAATCTGATATTATTGTACATGTAGTAGATGCTTCGCATGAAAATTTTAGAGACCATATCAATGTGGTGAATGAAACTTTATCCGACTTAAAGGTTACGAAACAACCGAGATTGGTTGTTTTTAATAAAATGGATTTATATCGTGATAAATATTTCGATCGATTTCTACCAATGGATGTAAAAAAAGAATTATCCGAAGATTTTGAAAAAAGTATGCGTGCTTGGATGAATTGTAATTGCGTATTTATTGCTGCTACTCAAAAAGAAAATATAGAAGAACTGAGAAATACATTAGCACTAATGGTGCAAGACATGTATCACAAACGCTATCCGTACAAAAGCAATTTTTATGGATAAAAATGGATAAAAAATTCAAATATCAACTATTCACTTTGAGTGTTCTTCTTCGTTTTTTTTTATGATGTTTTCTATAAATGGAATACTATTATTCCAATCGTTTGGATTTAGCCAAGAGTAATCAGGATGTTTATTGAAGAAAGTTAGTTGCCGTTTGGCATATTGTCTAGTGTGAATTTTTATTAACTCTATGGCTTCTTTCAAAGATATTTTTTTATTTATAAAATCAAATAATTCTTTATATCCAACCGTTTGCAATGCATTTAGATTTTGATATGCATGCAGTGATTGTGCCTCTTCCAATAGTCCATCTCGCATCATTTTGTCCACACGCACATTGATTCGTTCCTGCAGTATTTCTTTGTCTAAATTTAATCCTATTTTTATTGGAATAAAATTTCGGCGCACCTCTTTCTGTATTTTGAAATCTGAAAATGGCTTGCCTGTTCCGATGCAAATCTCTAAAGCACGAATCACCCGTTGTGTGTTTTGTAAATCAATGGAATGATAGGTTTTTTCATCTAATATTTTTAATTGTTCTTGCAAAGAAAGGATACCATTTTCTTGAAATTGTTGATTCAAAGAAGTTCTTATGTTATCATCCACTATCGGAATTTCATCGAACCCGGATAGTACTGCATTGATATAAAATCCTGTTCCTCCACATAAAATAACGAGGTCATTTTTTTTGTATAATTCATCTAATAATGCCAATACTTCCCGTTCATATTCTCCGGCAGAAAAATATTCATGAATGCTTTTAGTAGCAATTAAATGATGTTTTACCTCTTTTAATTCTTCCTCAGATGGCCGTGCTACACCAATATTTAATTCTTTAAAAATTTGGCGTGAATCTGCAGAAATAATTTCTGTATTAAAATATTTTGCCAACTGAATTGCTACAGATGTTTTGCCAACAGCAGTTGGGCCTGCAATAATAACGAGATATTTAGGATGAACCGACATTTATTGAAGCAATGAACCGTAAATTATATATTGAATTTTAAATTTATTTGCTCTATTTTTAAAATGATTATCCAATCATTAATACCAATGCAAGAATATCCTTGTTCTGCGAATTCTATATGCCTGCAAGGTGGATATATCGTTTTTTGCATTGGCATATTTAGTAAGTTCATTTTTAAATCGACGGTACCATCTTTGACCGACACCTTTTGTATTAATGCTATCAATATAATCTATAACATAAGTAAGCGTTTGTTGAGCAGTATTACTTAGAACTATTGGTAAGTGCATTATTTTTTACAGATTATTTGAACACCTTTTTCTCAAATTTAACTATAGAAATAAAAGTATCATCTTGAGTTTCTTTTATTAAATTTTTCAACTCTTCAAACGTAGCTTTTCTACCAATACCAAAAGCCAAATCATGTGCAGTTATTTTTTTTATTTGTTTTGATGTAGCCACAATTATTATTTGATGTATTAAAAATAATAAATTTCTGCAATTTTTTATTTATTAAGTTCCAAACCCAGTTCTTTTCCTTTTGCAATCATTAACTGAAATGCTTTATCATAATCATTTGAAATTACGCCATCCAAAATGGCATCTTTGATAGCATCTTTGATAATACCAACTTCCCTGGATGGTTTTATGCCAAACGATTGCATTATAATTTCACCAGTAATCGGTGGTTGCCAGTTGCGGATATGGTCGCGTTCTTCTACTTCTCTTATTTTTTGTAAAACAAGTTTCAAGTTTTCTTTGTATCGTTTTACTTTACTTTCATTTTTGGAAGTAATATCCGCATCGCAAAGCAACAACAAGTTTTCTAAATCTTCTCCGGCATCAAAAATTATACGGCGAATAGCAGAGTCTGTAATATTTTCTTTTGTCAGAGAAATAGGTCGCAGGTGCAACAAAACCATTTTTTGTACAAACTTCATTTTCTCGTCTAATGGCAAGCGCAATCGGGTAAATATTTTAGGTGTCCATTTTGCACCTACCACTTCGTGCCCATGAAAAGTCCATCCGTGTCCATCTTCAAACCGTTGAGTGGCAGGTTTGGCAATATCATGCAAAATGGCCGCCCATCGCAACCATAAATCATCGGAGTTTTCGGATAAATTATCCAACACTTGCAATGTGTGATAGAAATTATCTTTATGTCCTAAATTATCTTTTATAGATACTCCTTGCAATTTTACCATTTCCGGAAAAAACTGCTGTAATAATTTTGTATTGAATAATAATTTAAATCCAATAGAAGGTTTTTTGGCTAAAATTATTTTGTTCAATTCATCCGTTATTCTCTCCTGAGATATAATTTTTAACCGCCCTGCCAATGGCGCTATCGCTTGATAGGTTTTGTCTTCTATTTTAAAATTTAATTGAGTGGCAAAACGCACCGCACGTAACATTCTCAGCGGATCATCGTCAAACGTAATTTCGGGAGCTAATGGAGTTCGTATAATTCCATTTTTTAAATCTTCCAATCCATTAAAAGGGTCTAATACCTCTCCAAATCGTTCAGCAGAAAGATATGCAGCCATTGCATTAATGGTAAAATCTCGCCTGTTTTGGTCGTCATCTAAAGTGCCATCTTCTACTATAGGTTTTCGGCTATCTTTGCGATAAGATTCTTTGCGAGCACCAACAAACTCTAATTCTATATCGTGTAATTTTATTTGAGCAGTTCCGAAGTTTTTAAAATAAGCAATCCCAATTGGTTTAGAAATTTTGGATATTTCTTTAGATACTTGTTGTGCTAATTCAATTCCACTTCCAACACATACAATGTCTATGTCTTTGCAATTTCGGTTTAGGATTTTATCCCGCACAAATCCGCCTACTACATAAGCGTCTATGTTTAATTTTTGCGCACAAATCGAAACTATTTGCAGCAATTCTTGCTCTCTATGTGTAAAATGAAGTTGCACTTTGCAAAGATACGACTACTTAAATAAAATTTGGTAGGATATGTAGAAAGACTACCGTAAACTTTTATAAACGTCCATCATCTTAGCTGTCATTTTCTCAGGATTGAATTTTTGAACTTGGTGCATGGCTTTAATTTTTACCTCAGCGGCTAATTCCAAATTGTAGTAAATAAAATTAATAGCAGCAGAAATTTCCTCTACATTCATTGGGTCAATAAAGATGCAGGCATCACCGCCTACTTCCGGCATGGAAGATAAATTACTGGTGATAACGGGCTTTCCACAGCGCAATGCTTCCAAAATTGGCAATCCAAATCCTTCGTAAATACTTGGGTAAATCAATCCTTGAGACATGTGATATATAATAGGCAACTCATACCATGGCAAATCTTTCAGGAAGAAAACCCTGCCTTCCAAGTTTTTTTCATAAATGAATGCTTCTGCTTTTTCATATTCATCGCCTCCATTCGATACTGCCACTAAGTGTTTGTCTTTGTTTTCCGGTAGCGTCATGGCTTGTAATAAGCGTAAGAAATTTTTCCGCTTACTGATAGTACCTACATATAGCACAAAATCTCTTGGAAGTCCATAGCGATTAAAAAATTCTTCTTTTAACACATAACTACATTCATGCTCATATTCTTTATTCCAAGTGGGATAAACTACATGGATTTTTTCTTCTGGAGTTTTAGTAAGTTCTATTAAATCATGTTTACTTTGCTCACTCACTACTACAATTGCATCGGCTATATGACAGGCTTTTTTAGTTTTGTATGCATACATTTGCCTGTCTATAAATGGAAATGTTTTAGGTAGTTTATGAAAAATAACATCATGAATGGTAACTACTTTTTTTACGGCATTGGGTAACTCCGGAATTTCATTACTCAATCCATGGTAAATTTCTACGCCATATTGCGTGATGTCTATTTCCATGCTTTTAAAACGCCATAAATCGGCACTAAAAGCATCAGAAACAATCGTGTTGTTTATAAAATACGGGTATTTAAACGGAGTGTTTTCAAAATATTTTTGATGAACAAATATCTTATACTCTTCATTTGGATAAAAGGTTAATAGGCGATGTAATAATGTGCGAGAATAATTACCTAATCCCGTTTTGTTGTCGTACAACCTTTTTCCGTCAAAGCCAATAACCATAGTAGAATTTCAGATTTATGATTTCAGATTTATGATTTAATGAAATGATACTTTATTCCAATCTCTCCTCACTCATTTCTATTTATCGAATTTAAACCGACACATTGAAATCTCTCAACGCATCGTTTAAAGATGTTTTAGTGTCGGTGCTTTGTTTGCGCTTTCCGATAATTAAAGCACATGGTACCTGGAATGTTCCTGCTGGAAATTCTTTAGGAATAGTTCCTGGTATGACTACGCTTCTGGCAGGCACCACTCCTCTGTATTCTTTTGGTTCACTTCCTGATACATCAATTATTTTAGTGGACATCGTTAATACCACATTTGCTCCCAATACTGCTTCTTGTTCTATTCGAACACCTTCTACTACGATACAACGAGAGCCAATGAAACAATTATCTTCGATAATAACAGGTGCGGCTTGTACGGGTTCTAAAACTCCGCCAATTCCTACACCACCGCTAAGGTGTACATTTTTTCCAATTTGCGCACAGCTGCCCACCGTTGCCCAAGTATCTACCATGGTGCCACTGCCCACATAAGCACCAATATTTACATAAGAGGGCATCATTACTACTCCTCTTTCCAAAAATGCGCCTCGTCTGGCAATAGCATGAGGCACTACCCGTACTCCTAATGCTTCATAATTTCGTTTCAATGGAATTTTGTCATAAAATTCGAATGGACCCACTTCGATGGTTTCCATTTTTTGGGTTGGAAAATATAAAATAACTGCTTTTTTCACCCAATCATTTACTTTCCAGCCATCAGTTGTTGGCTCTGCCACTCGCAAAGTTCCTGCGTCTAATAGTGTAATAACTTCATTAATAGCGTTTAAAGTAGTTTCATTCTGCAAAAGTGCTCTGTCTTCCCAAGCATTTTCAATAATTTGTTGTAATGGATGCATAAAATTTACGAAATTTGGAGTTCAAAAATAAAAATATAAAGATATGGATAAAATTAACCTTCAATTAAATGTTAGCACAAAATTCTTCTGGTTATTGTTTTTGTTGACAACTTTCACTGCTTGTAGCAATAAACAAAAGGTGGAAACCAAAAACAAAGAGGGAGTGGTGGTAGAAAGTTTTTACATCAATAAAAAAAATCCAGAGCAAAAAATAGGTGCTTATCATAAATATTATGATGATGGAAAAATGATGGAAGAATCGCATTATGAAAACGGCAAATTGACGGGGAAACGTCTTTTGTTTTATAATACAGGCAAAATAATGCAAAGCGAACATTATTTGGATAATAAATATAATGGCGCTTTTGCTTCTTATTATGAAGATGGTGGCTTGCAGCAAGAAGGTGCCTATAAAGACAATATGATGAACGGTGTTTGGAAAAATTATTTCCAACATCCTAAAAACAAATTAAAAGAAGAAATTACTTTGAAAGATAATCACGTGGAAGGTATTTATAAAGAATATTATAGTAATGGCAATGTTCATGCATCTGGGAATAAAAAAGAAATTATGGATGGTATTGATGTGTTTGATGGCGAAGTGCTTATTTATGATTCATTGGTAAATAATAAAGTAATTCGTAAATTGCATTTCGAAAATGGCAAACAAATTTCTAAAGAAGAAGTATTATAATCATTAAACAAAAAATCGATGAAAAATTATTTTTATATTTTAATTCTAACGTTTGTATTTATAAGCTGTCAAAGTTCATCTAAAAACTTGGGACAAACGTTTACCCCTCAAAATCCTGTTTCGGTAGATGCAGTAATTACACAATTAAAAACAACTCCAGAGGTAAAAGACATACAAGTGGAGGGTGTGGTGGATAAAAGTTGCAAAGGAGAAGGATGTTGGTTTACTATAAAAGATGCTAACGGCGAAGAAATTACATTTGATATAGCTGATAAAAAATTCAGAATACCAACCAACAGCCCTGGTAAAACAGTTATAGTACTGGCAGATGCCACTCAGGATACTACTTCAGAACAACAAATGGCACTGTCTGTAAAAGGATTGATGTTTAAATAAGCGTTAACTAGTGAAAAAAAACAACTTCATGTTGTCTTTTAACGAAAAAAAAGTATCTTTGCACTCGCTTTTATAAAAAAGCAATGATTCCGTAGCTCAGTTGGTAGAGCAATACACTTTTAATGTATGGGTCCTGGGTTCGAATCCCAGCGGGATCACAGGTGCCAAACCCAAACGCTTGCATATCAGAGGATTGCAGGCGTTTTTTTATTTTGGGGTAAACATAGGGTAAACATTTTAAAAATTGTGCAAAAAAGAGTAAAGTCCTTTCTTTTGGTGCATTGCATTAAAATTCAGTTTCTGATACGTTTCTAATTTGCTGCAGTAGTATTTAGTATATGGTTTTGCATATCCTTCTTCAATCAGTTTTTCATTGATGCATGTTCCATCTTTAATGATGACATAAGCCAGCGTTCTTCCAAATAAATCTATTTCATTATCGGTTTCTGTTATAAAAGTTATATCCGTTTCCTTTGGCATCAGATCAAATAAAAATCTCCATGACATCTTTCCCAACTCTATTAATAATTGACCGGGTAAATGCAGCTCTCTTTCGTCTTGTTTTAATTTCTTACTGACTTTTATTTCCGGTGCATCAATTCCCAACAGACGGATTTCTGTTTCCTTTTTATTGAAAATATTATAGACAATCATACCATCACCATCCACTACCGTTTTGATTTTGTGGTGTGTATATACTCTTATCGGTTCGTTTGCTTTAAAATACATCCTTGTGCTTTTGTAAACATTTGTAAATCATTGATTTAAGAAATAATTTTACAATGATAATAATTGTTTACAAACAATAAAAATTTATAAAACATGGCAAAACAAAAAGGTCCCTTAAAATATGTCGGTACCATCGGCGACATCAGACATTTTAAAATCAAAGGGCAAGAAGGATATTTCGCCGGCATGTCCGGCGGTCCAACCGATGCACAAGTTAAAACGGCTCCAGAGTTTCAACGTACTCGAGAAAACATGTCTGAATTTGGAGGCTGTGCAAAAGCAGGAAAATCAATCCGTGTTGCAATGTCAGAAGTACTGAACGGTATGACAGACCCGCAATGTACCGGAAGGCTGACATCCATCATGAAGAAAATTAACCTGGAAGATGGTACAGAAGCTCGTGGTGAAAGAAAAGTAGAAATAAGTA
>JBDKHK010000092.1:0-12727 GCA_039797705.1 Bacteroidota bacterium | reverse complement strand
GGAAGCACCATTTTTTGAAAATTTAAAAGATACTCCCGATGCTGTTACAGATATAAATAATGCCCGTGTTTTATTGTATTTAGGAGATTCCGTTACAACAGACCATATTTCTCCGGCAGGTTCTTTCAAAGAAGACAGTGCAGCAGGTCAATATTTAGTAGCTAAAGGTGTTCAAAATGCAGCGTTCAATTCATATGGTTCTCGCAGAGGAAATCACGAAGTGATGATGCGTGGAACTTTTGCAAATGTTCGTATCAAAAATAAAATCACCGATAAAGAAGGCGGATATAGCCGCTACTTCCCCACCAATGAAGTAAAAACAGTATTTGAAACAGCAATGGCATACCAAAAAGACAATACCCCTTTGATTGTATTAGCTGGCAAGGAATACGGTTCCGGTTCCTCCCGCGATTGGGCAGCTAAAGGAACAGTATTATTAGGCATTAGAGCCGTAATTGCAGAAAGTTTTGAACGTATTCATCGAAGTAATTTAGTAGGAATGGGGGTTGCTCCATTAGTATTTATGGAAGGAGAAAATGCTGCTACTTTAGGATTGGATGGTACAGAGATATTTACCATTTTTGGATTAGCAGATAATTTGACTCCACATAAAACCTTAGAGGTGAAAGCGATACATCCATCTGGTAAGGAAACCAACTTTAAAACTCATGCCAGATTAGATTCGGCTATTGAAATCGAATATTATAAAAATGGTGGAATTCTCCAATATGTATTGAGAGATTATTTGCAAAAAAATTAAAAAATAATTATTCACAATTCACAATTCACAATTCGTAATTCGTAATTTTTAATTCAAGTTATCACCACTTGTTATTATTTGTAACTTAGTTCTGCAAACGACATTTGGTATCTTTGGAGGTTATGGCAGAAGATGTAGAAAAACCTAAAGCAAAGCGTCCTAAAAAAGAAATAATCAACGAGGTTGTAGAGGATAATGCTATAGAGCCTTTTATTGATAGTGAAACCGTTAAAACAGGTTTAGGTTTGTTTTGTTTGTTTACTGCGATATTGTTATTTGTGGCATTTTTTTCCTATCTATTTACATGGAAAGAGGATCAAGATAAAGTATTAAATTTTTCATGGAAAATACTCTTTAGCAAAGAAGCTACCGTTGAAAACAGTGCGGGTAGAATTGGAGCATATCTGTCGCATGTTTTCTTTTATGATTTTTTTGGAATAGCCTCCTTTATTGTACCATATATTTTTTTTACAGCCGGAGTAAACCTAACATTTAAAGAACGGATTTTCAAGCTCACCAAAGTTTTTTTTACTGCAATTTTTTGGATTGTTTTTATTGCAACACTAGCATCTTTTATTTTTTACAAAACTTCGTTCCCTTTTGGAGGAGGTTTAGGAAATAATAATTTTGAATGGCTGTCCACGCTTATGGGAAATGTAGGGTTAGGTATTTTATTAGCAATCGTTGGATTTACATTTTTAGGATTTAATTTAAGAGATACTTACGGAAAATTTATAGAATGGAAAAAAGTGTGGAACGAAAAACGAGAACAATATGAATTAGAAAAAGCTCAGAAATTAGCAGAAGAAAAAGATGAATTTTATAAAGAAGAAGAACTAAGCGAAGACGATGGGTATGAAATGGAAAGCATTATTCCAGATGAAAAAGAAATTCCAACACCTCATTTTGAAGATAAAACGTTTGAAGTAGTAAATGAAATTTTAACTCCATCTATTGCAGAAACGATTCCTGCTATTGAGTTGACAGAAACTCCAAAATATGAAATGGAACTTATTGAAAAAGAAGTGCCTGAAATAGAAATGGATATTGAAAATAAAATCAAAACAACGGAAGCACCAAAGAAAGAAAGATTTTCTTTAGAACCTGATTTTGAAATTGAAGAAATACAAGCTTTTGGAACAATAGATGAAAATCAACCAACCACCCAAACAGAAGAAAAAGAACATTTTGGAATAGATACAGAATTTGATCCCAAATTAGAATTGTCTAATTATAAATTTCCAACGCTAAATTTATTAGAAGACCACGGCAGCGGACAAATTGAAATTAATAAAGAAGAACTAGAGCAACATAAAAACCAAATTGTACAAACACTTTCACATTATAGCATTGGCATCGAAAAAATAAAAGCAACCGTAGGACCAACGGTAACTTTATATGAAATTGTTCCAGATAAAGGAATTCGAATTTCCAAAATTAAAAACTTGGAAGATGATATTGCTTTAAGTTTATCTGCGTTGGGTATTCGTATTATTGCTCCAATTCCAGGTCGTGGTACAATTGGTATCGAAGTGCCGAATGTGAAAAAAAGTATCGTTTCGATGAAGTCTTTATTGGCAGGTGAAAAATTCCAAAAATCGGATATGGATTTGCCAATAGCCATCGGAAAAACAATTTCTAACGAAGATTTTGTAGTGGATTTAGCAAAAATGCCACATCTATTGATGGCAGGTGCCACAGGACAAGGAAAATCTGTTGGATTGAATGCTATTTTGGTTTCATTATTATATAAAAAACATCCGGCAGAATTGAAATTTGTGTTGGTAGATCCCAAAAAAGTAGAGCTGAATTTGTATAAATATATCGAAAATCACTATCTCGCAAAAATGCCGAACGAGGAAGAAGCAATTATTACGGATAATAAAAAAGTTATTCATACATTAAATGCTTTGTGTATCGAAATGGATACTCGTTATGAATTATTAAAAACAGCACAAGTTCGACACATCAAAGAATACAACCAGAAATTTTTAAAACGACAATTAAATCCAAATAATGGACACCGGTTTTTGCCGTACATAGTTTTGATAGTAGATGAATTTGCCGATTTGATGATGACTGCCGGCAAAGAAGTAGAAGCACCGATTGCACGTTTGGCACAGTTAGCCCGTGCTATTGGAATTCATTTGGTCATTGCCACCCAACGACCTTCCGTAAATATTATTACAGGAACCATAAAAGCAAATTTCCCTGGTAGAATTGCTTTTAAAGTAACCGCCAAAGTCGATTCTAGAACAATTTTAGATTCTGGCGGCGCCGACCAATTAATAGGGCGAGGCGATATGTTGCTGTCACAAAGTGGCGAAATTATTCGTTTGCAATGTCCGTTTGTAGATACCCCCGAAGTAGAAGATATTGCCAAATACATCGGCGAGCAACGCGGATTTCCTGTGCCTTATGAATTGCCGGAATATGTAGATCCAAAAGATGCTGGCAATAGCGACCGCACAATAGATTTTGGAGAAAGAGATGAATTATTCACTGAAGCAGCACGACTTATTGTAAGAAATCAAATAGGTTCTACTTCTTTAATACAACGAAAATTGGCTTTAGGCTATGCTCGTTCCGGCAGATTGATGGATCAATTGGAAAACGCAGGCATCGTAGGGCCTAATCTTGGAAGCAAAGCAAGAGAAGTATATATTAAAACAGATGAAGAATTGGAACGAATTTTGCTACTGTAGGTTAGATAATACATTTTTTCCTTTATTTTTGAGGGAGAATTTATTTTCTTTTTAATTTAATTATCAATAAAATCTAATAAAGATAAGCATGACCATTCTTCAGCTTTTTTCTTTCTTTTCGTTTTTTTTATCCATTTTTGGCTATCAACCAGACAATCAACTAAACGACCCCAAAGCCAAAACCTTACTGGATGCAGTAAGTAAAACATACAAAGGATTTGCTTCTATTTCTGCAACTTTCTCTATTGCTACTTATAGCCCAACTCAAAATAAAACAACCACCCAAAATGGAACTATTTATTTAAAAGGTGAAAAATATAAAATAGAAATGGGGAAGCAAGAAATTTTTTGCGATAAACAAAGTGTGTGGACGTATTTAAAGGACATTAATGAAGTGCAAATAAATGATTATGAAGCCAACAAAGAAGACATTACCCCCTCCAATATGTTCACGATATATCAAAATAACTTTAATTATATAATGAATGGAGAAGAAGAAGTGGGTAAAAATAATTGTGCCATTGTAGATTTGATGCCAAAAGATAAAAGCAAACCTTTTTTTAAATTAAGAATTTGGGTGGACAAAGGAAATAAATATATAAAACGGATGAAAGTTTTTGATAAAAACGGAAATTTATATACTTACAGCGTCAATTCTTTTGATACCAAATCAACTATTGAAGATAGTTTTTTTAAATTCGAAACAGCCAAACATCCAGGCGTGCATGTAGAAGATTTGAGAATGTAATTTCTTTCTTTAAAGGAAATAATACACAAAAAATTGTATTTTCAACAATGCAATTTAAGACCGCTATTTTTAATATTTTCAGGCAAATCAGCAAGGTGACTGCTGTGGAATTATTTTTAGCTCAGCAAATAAAAAATGGAAATAAATTTGCCGAAAAATTTATTGCAGATATTCAGCTTTACCCTAAAAATTCTATTAGAACTTGCACGCGCAATGGCATTAATTATCGCTTAGACGTCAGCGATTACATGGAGCATGGTATTTATTTTAATTTGATAAATCAACCCGATTTTGATAGAAGATTTTTGTATTCATTAATAAAAGAAGATTTTGTCTGCTTGGATATTGGTGCAAATATTGGTGAAACAACATTGAACTTTGCAAAACTTGCAACCAAAGGAAAAGTATATAGTTTCGAGCCTGTTCCTTTTCTTTTTGAAAGATTAAAAACCAATATTTCTTTAAATTCATTTAAAAATATCCAATTACACAATATTGCCATTTCAGATAAAAATGAAGCACTATTTTTTGATTTGCCATCTAACCATAATAGCGCAGGAATAAGTTTATCGAAACAAGAAACTTCAGATAATTATAAAGTGAAAGCAATAACTTTAGATGACTTTGTAGAAGAACAAAAATTATCTAAAATTGATATTATTAAAATAGATGTGGAGGGATTTGAAAATTTTGTAATAAATGGTGCATATAAAACGATTCAAAGATTAAAACCTATTATTTTTATTGAGATAGACAATCGTTATCTACAACCAAAAGGTACATCTGAAAAAAAATTACTGACACAAATTCGGAATGATTTTGCTTATTCTTTATATCGTATTAATGGAACGGAAAAAATACGCATGGAAGCGATAGAAGATACCGGAATGCATTACGATGTTTTGTGCGTAGTTGATAACGCGGAAAATAAAATACCATTCAGATAATGAATTTACCTTGCTCGTGTTTAACCCAAACTCAACTTAATAATACTCAAATCTCTGTATTGTCTGATTGGATGTTGAGTTGGAAATTCTTACTTCACTTACCTTATTATCACTTGTAAACAGATACGAAAAACTGCTTGAGGCAGAATAATCATAAACATTGTATATATTACTCAACAACCGGCTTACCGGCTTTGTGAAATAATATCCGCCCATTATTAAAAAATCCATAAAACTCCTGTAAACAGCTCCAAATGTTGCTCCTGAATGAACCTGAAAAGGAATAGTATATCCCACAGTATAATTGGAATAGCTGAATGAATCCGTTAGTGATTTAGGCGCAGGTGTTCCCGTAATATGTTCTGTCCATGTTGTTGTCATCCTGATACATTCATTGCTATTGTCATACAGTATATTATCCACTTTTATATTGGAAGAAAATATGTTTGGATGAATACCTGTGTCGGAAATGGAAAACAGTTGCCCGTCAAGAAAGATACATTTGGTTACAGTATCAACGGTACTGTTAGTCGTATCCACTCTTCCAATAGCCGTAATTTGTCCGTTATTGTGATAAATAATATATTCTTCAGGATAGTGATAGGTGTGTAATGCCGACGTAATTATTTTTAAACTTCCGGCATTGATTTTTTGTATCTTCAGTAAATTTGTGGTCGTATCCATTCCAAAAAAACGCACCCTCACATCCACAGATTGCAAGCTGCCGTCTGTACTGTCATAATAAAAAAAATACCGGCTGCTGTCTTGTTGATTTTCTGTATTATACACCAATACCGATTTTATTTTGGTAGCTGTAATCTCTTTTATTTCCTGCTCTTTTTGACAACTTACGGAAAGTAAAGTTATACTAAGACCGAGCAATAGGATAAAGTTTCTCATAATATTCATTTTAAATTATCAATGACCATTTAATCATGTAATTATATCAGGTTGGGTTTGAGAATGATCTGACACATTATGATTTGAACCTGCATATAATTTTATAAGGTGTTTGTTGTTAGTTGTCGCATAAGTTGATGATGCCGGAATACCAGAGCCTGTACTACTGTAAGTACCTATCAAGCCTCCTGTTGAATTTAGCTTCGTATCCATTGTATTCGTTGCTTTAGAATAAGGAACAATCCAATCATCAGTGCCATGAATAATAAAAGTAGGTACTATGCGAGAAGCATTTAATACAGCGCATGGACTTATGTTATTAAATGCTGTATTGCTCAACGGATTAGTAATTACCTGTTTGACACAACTTTCTGTTAGTCTGTAAGAATTTAGTATTCGTTTTGCAGTATTATCTGAAGTTGGGGATATGGTAAGAAATAATCCCAACTTAATATTTGCCACATTACAAGTCACTGGATTTACAAAAGCTGTTGTAATTAAAGGTACAATTGGATCATAAACGTTATAATATGGAAAATGTGTAAATATTGTAGTATTAGGGTTGTCAACAATAAAGTCAGTTCCACAAGAATATGCAAAAGGAGGTGACATTAGCCAATTTGCAAATTGGTTCATATTGGTAGGTCCTGCTACTGATACTACGGATTTTATATAACTTGTATTCGCTTGTGTATAAGCAAATAACAACGCTAAATTTGCACCTGCACTTTCTCCTATAACTTGTATGTTATTAGCATTAATACCCAAGCAATTCGGGAAAATATTATGTACATCTTGTATAGCAGCATCTATATCATCTACCTGATCTTGTATCGTAACTGTATTAGATAAAATATCTGTATTGTTATCACCATACTGAACTAACCTATATAATGGAACAACAACAACGTATCCTTGAGCCAATAGATTTTTTACTATATTGTCTTGTGTAGGATTGGTGGAATAGGCAGAACCCCACCCATAAGTTTGCTCTGGGTCTGGTCCAGATATCCAAGATCCTCCATGCACAAGTACCACAATTTTTGAGTTAGCACTAAAATTATCAGGTAGATATACATAGTATCCTTGCCTTTCATCCTCATCACCATACAGACCTATAGCATATATTTTTTTCCCCAAGCATCTAAAAGATATGAAAAACATTCTGCATTTAAAGTGCTATTGGTAGAAATAGTCTTTCTGTCGGTTTCACCTCCATTATTGCAAGGATCAGGCATACCGGGGTAGCTAAATACTACTATAATACCAGAGGTGTATGAATTAGTAACACAGAAATGCGGAAACTGATTGTTATTGTTATTTAGTATTTCATTTGTTAAAGTACGTTCTCTAAAATATGATTTAAAACCCGGAAAACGTTTGGTTTCTGGCAGCCGTCCACCATTTTTCACATATCGCACTACATCCCGCATTGGGTTATCCATATTCAGATAGTAGTCCAAAGAATCCATTCCACTCTTGATTTTTCTTTCAGAAGAAGATTTAACTGAGTTATTATATTTTGAATTAAGATTGTCTTCTATTTGTTTATCTACTTTATTACAAGCCGTCAAACAATAAATAAATAAAATTCCTATTAACAGAAACAGATTGGGTTTTTGGTTTCTCATAATATTAAATTTAATTGCTGTAAATTTGATATAAATTTATGTATATGTCAAAATAAAAATGTTTTATTTTACATCTAATTGATATAAATCAATAACTTCCGCTCTTTTTTACAGCGCGCGTTGCAAACTTGCGCTGTTTATCGCAATTATCTCGTTTGTCCGTTTCCTCTCACTATCCATTTTTCCGTAGTCAGTTTTTCCAACGCAAACGGTCCGCGTGCATGCAGCTTTTGTGTGGAAATTCCAATCTCTGCACCCAAACCAAAACAACCGCCGTCCGTAAAGCGCGTACTCGCATTGGTATAAACTGCCGCCGCATCTACTTCATTTAAAAAACGTTCACAAAATGCAGGATTATTAGACACAATAGCTTCGCTGTGCTTAGAAGAATACTGGCGAATATGCTCCAATGCTTCGTCTATATTTTCCACCGTTTTTATAGAACATTTTTGACTTAAATATTCCATTCCAAAACTCTCCGGTGTAACTCTTTGCAAATAAGGATAATTAGCTTCTTTTAAAATAGTATAAGCTATATCATCCGCAAATATTTCTACTTGAAAAGGAGTGAATCCATTAATTAAAGTTGGAAGAAATTCGGCAGCAATTTTTTTATCCACCAAAATAGTATCTAAAGAATTACAAACAGAAGGTCGTTGTGTTTTTGCATTCACTACTATTTTGCTTGCAGTATCAATGTTTGCAGTGCTTTCCACGTAAGTATGACATACGCCGGCACCTGTTTCGATAGTGGGTACTTTTGAATTTTCTCTAACAAAATCTATCAATTGTTGTGAGCCACGAGGTATGATAATATCCACATATTTTACCGCTTCCAATAATTCTTTCACAAATTTTCTATCTACCGGAAGCAGTTGTATCATGTTAATATCTGTATTGTTTTTTTGCAATATTTCATGAATAATTTCTACCAAAACCAAATTGGTAAATTCCGCATCACTGCCACCACGTAATACTACCGCATTGCCTGCGTACAAACACAAAGCAGCAACGTCAATAGTAACATTGGGTCGTGCTTCATAAATAACGCCTACCACACCAATTGGTACAGTGATTTTCTGAATACGCAAACCGTTTTCCATCGTATTGTCAGACAAAACTTTTCCCGTTGGATCTTCTAATTTTAAGATGTCGTGAAGGCTGTTTGATAAATCTTTTATGCGCGCATCATTTAATAACAATCTATCTTTTTTGGGATTTGAATCTTCCATTTTATCCAAGTCTTTTTTGTTTTCTTGAATAATTTTTTCAGAATTGGAAATCAATGCAGAAGCCAAATCTGTAAGTATGATTTGTTTTTGATTTTTGCTTAATTTTCGAGCAGATACCGCAGCCTTACTCACTGCTTCCAATATAGATTGAATAGATTCCATTAAAAATGAGTTTGTTACAAGTTAGTAGAATTTTAGTATTTTGTAGTAATTTTAAATGAAAATAATCTAATGATAAAGAAAGTCATAAAATCTATTTTAGCCGCAATCTTATTGATATTGGTTTTAGTATTTTTTAAAATCCAATTTTTAGGAAAAAAATTAAATACAGAAACTATCAAACCTTTTCTCACTACTTCTACCAATCAACATGATATAGAACTCACGTATTTAGGTTGCGCAGGATTTATTATAGAATATCAAAATAAAAGTATTCTTTGCGATCCATTCATTAGCAATCCAAGCTTTTTAAATTTTGGAAAAAAACACGTAGAATGGAGTAAAGTAGTTCCGGAAAAAAAATTAAAAAAAGTGGAAATGGTTACGGTTTCGCATGGCCATTACGATCATTGTTATGATGCAGCAGAACTCAATCCTTACATACAACCGGATAGTAAAATTATTGCAGATAAAAGCGTTTTAAATCAGTTACATTCCGTATATGCAAATACAAATTTTCAACCTTCACCATTAGATTTTCAACGTGCACAAAATTGGATATACAGCAAGGATAGCTTGTTTAGGATTTTTCCTTTACAAAGTAATCACAGCCCACATTTTGGACATATAGAATTATTTAAAGGAAATTATCAAAAGCCATTAGCAGCAGTTCCATCAAAAATGTGGCAATGGCTAAAAGGAGAAGATTTTTCCTACATGATAGATGTAATGAATCAAGATTCTATTGTTTATCGAATGACATTAGTAAACGGAACAATTACTGCTGCTGGAATAAAAGCATTAAAAATACTCAGCCAGCAAAGAACATCGGACCTGCAATTGCAGATTTTTTGGAAAGAAAAATTAGCCGCAGATGATATGATGGAAATATATACTATTGTTCATCCCAAACAAATCATCTTACACCACTGGAATAATTTTTTTGTTTCTTTTGATAAACCTTTGCAATACCTGCGTGATTCACATTTGCCAAAAGTATTGAAAAAATACAACGAGCAGGATTTAAAAACATCTGTCATGCTGCCGTTTACTTCGGTGCAGCTTTAGTTACAAATTATCAATAACACGTAAACAAATTAATCACATATAAACACCAGATTTTTCATAAAGAAAATCTTGTGAGGCTTTTAATAAATGAAAATAAGTAATTTTAAACAATAAAAAACTTTGCTACTTTGCTTGAAAATAAATGATAGTTCCTGTAGTATTACATCAATACAATATCATCTGCATGTGCCAATAAAAGTTTTTGCTGTTTGTCGCTGTTTAGTAATTCTTTCGATGAAATTTTTGCACGTGCAACTGCAAAAACATTTTTATAAATATCCGTAATTTCTATTGCTTCACCTTCTTTGAAAGGGGCTAAAACTTCTTTTACACCAACTGCCAATAAGCTTTTTCTTTTCAATAATGCTTTTTGAGCACCTTCATCTACCATGATGCTGCCAATAACTAAGCTGCCGCTCGCCAGCCATTTTTGTCGGGCGTTTTTAGTAGCATTTTTTGGAATACATACCGTGCCAATTTTTTCTTTTACGGCTTGTAATAATCCATTTTTTTCTCTTGCGGAAAATATCAATACTTTAATGCCAAGACTGGTTGCCATGTGCGCAAAAGTTAGTTTGCTAATCATGCCGCCTAAGCCCGTTGCAGATTTGTCTTTTGTGGCGAGCGATAAAATTTTTTGGTCAAATTTTTCAATCTTGCGCACCACTTTCTCTTCTGTATCTAATACACCCGGAACGGAAGTGCCTATCATTAATAATTGTGCACCAAAACCAACGGCTAATAAAGTTGCTAATTCATCGTTGTCGGAAAATTTTAATTCTCTGGAACTGACGACGTCATTTTCATTAGCAATGGGAATGATGCCATTTTTCCAAAGCTCCTCATAAGTAGCACGTAATTGTAAAAATTTCTCTCTGTCCGAAAAATGTCCGCGCTCACACAAGCTCTGTGCAATAGGAATTTTATATTTTGAAAAAGCCTCAGAATATTTATAAATCAAAATAGGATTTCCGATAGCCGCTGCTGCTTTTCGCTCTTCAATTTTTCCCGAATAATTTTTAATAAATTTTTTTCCGGTTCCTACTGCTCCGGATGATACCAATACAATATGAAATTCCTTATGTAAAGTAGCCAACTGCGAGGCAATACTCTGCACTACGGCTTCGTCTAAATTGCCGTTTGCATCCGTAATGGACGCTGTTCCTATTTTAAAAACCAAAATCGGCTTTTGCATTTTTTAGTAAAGTTTATCCAAAGTAATACTAATTTTGATGTTTGAAAAAGGTATGTGCTTTAAATAATTATTACCCGCAGTACAAAATTGTTTTTCGAATGATTTTTTAATCCTCTATATGACAGCTATCAAAATACATCCTCCTATTATCGAAGCAATAACGCAGTGTCTAAAACCTATTTTGGAAGAAGGCAAAGTAGCCGATAAAGAAGTGGGCGCATTTTTAAAACAACACAAACAATTTGGTGCGCGCGACCGAAGCATGATTGCAGAAAGCGTGTATGATATTATTAGATGGAAATTGAAATATGTGTATCAGTTGGAGCAAACATTTCCGCAATTTACATATTACAAACAATTATTGGCAGTTAGCTTGTTGAATAGAAATTATGAAATAAAAAATCCTGAAGCTTTTGGTATAACATTAGAAGAAATAAAGGTGTTGGAAAAAGCTATTGAGCTACTCATTTCAGAAAAATATATTGAACAATCTTATCCTGAAAATTTTTATGATTTTTGTTTGCAACAAATAGGTGAGGAGTGGCATGAATGGGCAAGAGCATTGAATCAAACACCTAATATTTTTATCCGTGCAAATACGTTAAAAACGACTGCTGCAAAATTGCTTTCTGTTTTAGAAAATGAACAAATTAATACAGCATTTGCTGAAACAATAAATATTCCTGCTATTGCAAAACCAATAGAGGTTATCCAAATTTTTTCTAAAAATAATTTGAAAAATAGTATGTTTTATAAATCTGGTTTGTTTGAATTTCAAGATATTGGCTCACAGGCGATAGGAAGTTTTATTATAAATAATATCCAACAAAAAATGCAAATCCAAAATTTGAGTGTATTGGATTTGTGCGCCGGAGCAGGCGGAAAGTCTTTGCATCTTTCGGCATTAATGCAAAATAAAGGAAAAATAATTGCAACGGATTATCAAGCATCACGCTTAAAAAATTTATCTATTCGAGCCAATCAAGCAGGCTGCCAAAATATAGAAGTAGTAGATTTTAATGCTGCAAAAAACATAAAAGACTTAGATGTTATTTTGATAGATGCGCCTTGCAGTGGAAGCGGTACGTTTAGGCGTCAGGCAGATTTAAAGTATAAAATTACCGCAGAGAAAATTCAAGAATACACAAAAATTCAAGCGAACTTATTGCAAGAATCCTCCAAACAATTAAGCAAAAATGGAAAAATAATTTACGCTACTTGCAGTATTTTACCACAAGAAAATCAGTTGCAGATAAAGCATTTTTTATCTAAAAATCAACATTTTATTTTAGAGAATGAAGTTCAATTATTACCTACTAATTATTCTGGAGATGGATTTTATATGGCGTGTTTGGCATTGAAAAAATAATAGAAAGTTTTAT
>JBDKHK010000091.1:0-2924 GCA_039797705.1 Bacteroidota bacterium | reverse complement strand
TGCGCGCAGTGCCTCCCTCAAATCGACTTGACGGCGTGATGCGTTTCCTGCTTCGCCCGTCAACGCACGCCTTTCGCGGGCTCCTCGACTTCGCACTTCGTGCTCTCCTTGTCTCGTTCGTTTGAACATACTATACCTACTAGCTTAGAAAATTAAATTTACTTCGCTTCTGCGTCTCCGAAAGATTATAGCGAATCACTAAGCCAGTAGGTAAATTTTGAAAATACATGCTGATATTACCCAATACGATCTAGCAAGAATATTCTGTCGAGCGTGACATACGATTGAAATGTAAAGCCGAAAGTCAGAGCTGAAAGGTTTTAGTTCTGGTATAAAAGGAGTTTTTATTCACAAGCGCTTAAATAGTTTCTGTTCCGCAAGATAGTATTGTAAAATATATTCAAATTAAATACTTATTCTAAATAAAATTTTCTTGAAATAAGTATGAAAAATTATAACAAAAAAATAACTGATATTGTGTATGAAGGATATGTATTATGACTTATAAGAACTCAAATTGACAAATACCAGTTGAAATTTCCTATTAGATGTTTAGAACTTATCGAATCAATCTAAAAAAATCCACTAATATGACAAAAACTCCTTCGTTTCTTAAACCGATGCATCCTGCAGAGCAAAGATTGAAAATTCTATTGCCAAGCATATTAGAGATTGCTAATGAACGAGTTTTGACGGCCTTGAACACTTTGAAAGGGGAAGAAAAATCTATTCCCAAAAGCTCTTTGAGAGCTATAGGACTGTTCATTGGTAATAAATCTGAAAAATCAATAATCAATTTAAGAGATAGGTTTAAATCAATTCAAAGTATATTAGAAAAATTAACTCCTGAAAATATCAATATAGTATACTCAAAATTGAATAATCAAAGCGCTTATGCCTGGGTTTCTGGCGAGGATATAAAAACATTTCAAGACGAACACTCTGTGACCATCAATATGTCCTACATTAATTTAGCTACGCTTCATCCGGAAGCT
Source organism: Bacteroidota bacterium (assembly GCA_039797705.1). GTDB lineage: Bacteria > Bacteroidota > Bacteroidia > Chitinophagales > JADIYW01 > JADJSS01. Next base: position 1,929 of record JBDKHK010000091.1, on the reverse strand, counting down.
ATTGCCAAAACTGTGATACATGAAGTTACCCACCTTGTCCTCAATACGAAGGATTATATGTATGCTTATTCTGGCTATTTTAGTAAGGAGAGCCTGTATAAGGATGTCTCCTTGTTATCACTTTATGATTATGCGTTAAAGCCAGGTACTAAGCCACTTGAAAACGCAGATACTCTAGCTAATCTGGTAGTTACTTTGGATTATGATTTTAGAAAAGTCCCTATTTTATTAAAGTCTTCGGGTCATTTCGCTTTTTTTTTCTTGGAGTACAAAAATTTTCCGATTAATCCTACTTCCCATAATATGGCTGAACTAGAACTTGCTTCTGCAACAAGCGGGAAAAGAAAAGTCTATGGAAAATAATCCAACGGTTTATTCTGGTCTAAAGAAAGTAGACAAAAAAGTTAATGGAGTTTTTTGGTAAATTAATTACTAGGAAACTTAAGGATAAAAAATAAAAAATTTAGTGAATAGCTAGTTGAAGTACCAAAATTTAAATTTATAGGAATAGATGTTTTATTTTTATATTAATTTAGTAAATTCAAAAGATAATTGCAATTAAAATATTAATGTCTATTATTATATAACAAATGTTAATGTATTTAAAATGCTTATACAATAACTTGTAATTTCAGGTAATAAAGGTTTTAATCGTCATTTAGCAAATTTAATTAATAATAATAAATTTTAAATTTTTACACAAAAAAATTTATCATAGATCAACTATTTTCGTAGGTTATAAAAAGATTATGAAATAACGACTTTTTCAGCTGAAAATTTCTTCATTATCGCTCATTCTTTTGGACTTCTTAAACAGCTAAGCATGAAGACGGCTTCCCAGTTTAACTTAATAACAGAGATCTGTAGTTTAGGCTAAAGCTATATTTTTACGTACAAGGAGAAGAACTTCTGATGTTTAAAATGGACCCTTTCTTGTCTTCTAAAATATTTAATTCTGCAATTTATCAAAATAGCAATGACATAGAAAAAGATCTAAATATAGATACACGGATTAACCATGAAATTTATGGAAATGTAGATTACAATCCCGTTTATTTTCAAGGAGAAAATACCCATTCAGCGCTTAATTCTTTTGTTTCTTCGGAAGCATTTAATACGTTTAAAAAAGCACTCTCTAACATAGAACAACATTTGAAAAACTGGTTGAAGCTGCATCCGATGCAAATTAAAATTAGCTATTGGAGAAATGGAGAGAAATTATGGTCTGAGTCTCCAGCAGATAGAGTAATAGGTATTTTTTTTTCTAGATTAGCGGGGGAATATTATTCGGATGCACGTATCCAGCTCTATGCTGACGGTAAAAAAAATAGAAACTTTAGCTGTATTAATACATTACAAAGGGATCTCTATCGATATGTGTCAGGCAATATTACATAATCTCTTAAGCGACGAGGGATTGCTTGCATGTGCTGCGGGTTGTTATACACGTTTATCAGATACGGTTAATTATTTATTTATAAACCTTAAAACAAAAATAAGACTTTCAAATTGGATATACGAATATCTAATTGAAACAGCTGATACTCTCATACATAATAAAGTACCTACCTTTCAAGACACTTATCTCCAAATACTATGTCATTTAGTTAATTCTCCCATCGATGAATGGGAGATACATGCTAAAAATTACCTGCTGTTATTTACAGTTAATCAAGGAGGCTTCCCTTTTCATAACTTTATCCTAGATGATGTTTTTATAAGCCAGTTTAAAAGACATTCTGGAATTAAGCGAATTGCAGAATTGTATCTTTCAGAGTTACAAAAGACAATTAATCATAAACAATTAACTAAGAACCTGTCTCTATGGTTTAAATAAATAGCAAAGTAGGTTATAAAGCCAAGCTAGGAAATAAATAATAAGAAAAGAAATGTTCTATCCAAGCGACGTAACAGACAAGCAATGGAAAC
>JBDKHK010000090.1:0-15497 GCA_039797705.1 Bacteroidota bacterium | reverse complement strand
CCACCACCTGCTATGATGTATCGCTGATTGCTATGATTTGTTTGATTGACCATTATTAATCTTTATCCGTGAATTTCATCTACTATTTTTTGTTTTTCTTTTTTACTTGATTTTGCAACAATGGTTCGTTCTTCAGTATGCCGGCTAACGCTTAAAATAATACCAAGTGCCATGGCGTTAAACCAAATACTACTTCCGCCCCAACTTACCAATGGCAGTGTAATACCGGTATTGGGCAATAAATGCACATTAACGCCCATGTGTATGATGGCTTGTAATACCATGCTTACACCAAGCCCGACCGCCATCAAAGCACCAAATGCGCGCGGGCTTTTCTTTACCAGCATGATTAAACGCCACATAAAAAGAAGGTATAAAAATAAAATCATAGCACCTCCTACTAATCCATATTCTTCTATGAGCGTTGCAAAAATAAAATCGGAAAAGGCATCTGGTAAAAAATTACTTTGAGTGCTTTTCCCAGGAGCAATTCTAAAAATTCCTCCCTTAGCAATGGCAATATTTGCTTGTTTTTGTTGATAATAATCATCTCCATTTACATTGGGTTCCCACCAGTTTTGGACACGTTTAATCCACATATCCGCCCGTCCATGATCTTTCTCAAAAAACCATGAAAAAGCAAATATTAAACTTGCAGCAACAATTCCCCCTCCGATAATGGCGAAAATAAACTTTGTGCTGACTCGTCCGATAAATAACACAACGATACATGTCATAAAAAGAATCATGGCAGAAGATAAATTATCCAACATAATCAATCCGCAAATAACCACAATCGGAAGCATGATATGAATAGACACTTCTTTCATGTCTTTTATCACACCTGCTTTTTTAGCCAACATTCTTGAAGTGTACATAATTAATGCTAACCTTGCAAAATCAGATGATTGAAAAGTAAGCCCAACTCCCGGAATACGAATCCACCTGCTTGCATCATTTACTCTCACCCCAAAAAATTTAGTATATAATAATAATGGTACAGAGAGTATCAACATCATTTGTGCCACACGAGAAAAATAGCGATGGTCTATTCTATGAATAAAAAAAATAATAAAAAGACCGACCCCTAAAATAATTCCTTGTCGAAGTAAATAATACTCTGTATCGCCTTGTGTATTTCGATATGCTAATGATCGGGTAGAACTATATACTAACAACAAAGAAATGGCACTCAATATGGATATGATGTACCAAATATACTTGTCGCCTTTTATGTTGTCTATAATTCTACTTAACATGATTTATCTTTTACAGACTTAATACATTCCTTTTAAATTGTTTTCCTCTGTCTTCATAATTCACAAACAAATCAAAGCTGGCGCAACAAGGTGATAGTAAGACTGTATCGCCTTTATCAGCAATGTTATAAGCCATTTGAACCGCTTGCTCCATACTTTGAGTATCTACGATATAACCTACTTCGGAGGCAAATGCTGCATGTAATTTATCGTTGTCTTTCCCTAAGCAAATGATTGCTTTCACTCTTTTGTTAACTAAATCTTTAATAAGGGTGTAGTCGTTTCCTTTATCTACTCCTCCCACTATGAGTACAGTTGGTTTGGTCATAGATTCTAATGCATACCAAGTTGAATTTACATTAGTAGCTTTGGAATCATTAATAAAATCTACGCCTTTAATAGTGGCAACAAATTCAAGACGGTGTTCAAGGTTTTGAAAATCCTCCAAGCTTTCTCGGATTTTTTCATTACGTACACCGACTAATTTTGCAGAGATGGCAGCTGCCATAGAGTTGTAGGAATTATGAATTCCGTGAATAGAAAGTTCGCTGATTGGCATGGTGAAATTGTTTTTATTTAGTTGGATAATTAATTCTTGATTTTCTATATATGCTCCATTTGCTACCTGATGGTAATAGGAGAAAGGTATTTTCTGAACCATGGTATTGACCGTTGGTAAATATTGCATAGTAATAGCATCATCATCACAATAGAGGAAGTAATCCTGCTCATCTTGATTTTTTGTAATGCTTAATTTTGATTGGATATAATTTTCAAATTTGTAATTATATCTGTCTAAATGGTCTTCTGTGATATTGCAAAGTATAGCAATATGTGGTTTAAACGAAACGCAATTATCTAATTGGAAACTGCTAATTTCCAACACAAAATACTCTTTATCACCTTCTGCTACTTGACGTGCAAAGGAAGTTCCTATATTGCCACCAAGCCCAACATCTAATCCTGCTTTTTGTAAAATATGAAAGGTTAAAGCAGTAGTAGTTGTTTTTCCGTTAGTACCCGTTATGGCTATAATTTTTGCTTTAGAAAAGCGATACCCAAATTCTATTTCTGAAATAATTGGAATGTTTTTTTCTTTTATTTTTTGGATGATAGGTGCTTTATCTGGAATGCCCGGACTTTTTATTATGGTAGTTGCAGCTAAAATGATTTCTTCTGTATGTTGTCCTTCTTCGAAAGATATATTTAGCTTTAATAACTCATCTTTATAGGATTGTTTTATTTTGCCAGAATCGGATACAAATACTTCCATGCCTTGCTTTTGCGCAAGAATGGCAGCACCTACACCGCTTTCGCCACTTCCGAGTATTACTATGGAATGTTTAATGTTCAATGTTTAGTGTTTAATATTTTTTGAGATGTTTTTACAATAGAAGTCAATAACCGAATTGATTCTTGACAATCTGTTCTTGGTGCCTCATAATTGTATTCTACCAATTTTGAATGTTCTAATAATTTTATCCAATACAAACTTTCTCTGGCTTCTTTAGATGCTATGCTCATTTTTGCTGTAAAATCTTTTTTAGAAATTCCGGCATCAGCTTCTTCTATATTTGAGCCTATGCTTGTAGCACTTTTTAATAATTGTTTTGACAATACATATTCATTGCTTTGAATCATCTTTTTATACAACTCTATTGCAGATAATGCAAACTGAAACGATTTATTTTTTACTATATTCTCTCTCATTTATTTATCATTAAACATTAATCATTCAACATTTTATTATCTGATTTTAAGAGTTATGAAAGTAATGACTGCTAATAAGATGCTGACAATCCAAAAGCGTAATACAATCTTTGCTTCGTGGTATCCTGATTTTTGGAAATGATGATGCAGTGGAGCCATTTTAAAAATTCTCTTTCCTTCACCATATTTTTTCTTAGTGTATTTGAAATAACTTACCTGTATCATTACAGAAAGATTCTCTACGACGAAGATGCCACACAATACAGGAATTAATAATTCTTTTCTTACAATAAGTGATACAGTTGCAATAACACCGCCCAACATTAAGCTGCCTGTGTCTCCCATAAATACTGTTGCCGGAAATGAATTGTACCAAAGAAAACCAATAGTAGCACCAATAAGTGCAGCACAAACAATTACTACTTCGCCGGAATTAGGAATATATAAAACATCTAAATAATCTGCTATTTTGATATTACCAGAAACATAAGCAAAGATGGCTAAAGTAACCAGGATAATTACTGAAACTCCTGCGGCTAATCCATCAATACCATCAGTTAAGTTGGCAGCATTGGACACAGCGGTTATTATAAAAATTACAAACGGAATAAATATAATCCAGCCCCATTTTTGATAATCATTTGTAAAAGGTTTTAAGAAATAAGAATAATCCAGTAGATTATTTTTAAAGAAAGGAACATTCGTTTTTAGTGCTTTTGTTTCATGCGATAAGAATTTATCACCAACTATTATTCCTTTGTCTTCATACATTACATTAGCAGAAGAAAAAACTTTTATCGGATTATCCCAATCAACCGTTCCATCTTTTTTTATTTGATATTCAAATACATTATCAAAATCGCGTACTTTAACGGATGGATGAAAATACAATACACATCCAACCACTAAGCCTAATACTACTTGTGCGATTATTTTAAATTTACCTCTTAATCCTTCTTTATCTTTTTTAAATACTTTAATATAATCGTCTAAGAAGCCAATACCGCCCATCCAAAGGGTAGATATTAATAACAGAATCACATAAATATTATCTAATCGTGCGAACAATAAAGTAGGAATTACGATGGCAGCAATAATAATTACGCCGCCCATAGTTGGGGTGCCTTTCTTTTCTACTTGTCCTTGCAAACCAAGGTCACGTACAGATTCTCCGATTTGCATTTTGCGCAACCATTCAATTACTCGTCTTCCAATTAGCATAGAAATAATAAGCGACAAAATGATGGCTAAAGAGGCACGAAACGTAATGTATTGGAACAAGCGAGAGCCGCTTAGCCCGAAGGTGTCATGCAAGTATTTGAAAAGATAGTACAGCATTATTTATTCATTTCTAAAAATGTTTCCTGCAATATTGCTTTATCATCAAATGGATATTTTTCTCCATTTATTTCTTGATATTTTTCGTGTCCTTTTCCGGCAAGCAGAATAATGTCTTTTGGGCTTGCAAGGCTGCAAGCAACGCGAATGGCTTCTCTGCGATCCACAATAGTCAGTACTTTATTGTAATTTTGAGGAGGCACACCAACTTTCATTTCTTTTATAATATCTTCTGGCATTTCATCTCTCGGATTATCGGAAGTAAGAATAGTTCTATCTGATAATTCACTGGCAATGTGCGCCATGTCTGGTCGTTTTGCTTTGTCTCTGTGTCCGCCGCATCCTATTATGGTTATAACTTGCTCGTTGTGTGTGCGAATTTCATTAATGGTATCCAGTACATTTTTCAGGGCATCTGGTGTGTGCGCATAATCTACAATACCTACTGTTTTTTGTTTAGCAGAAACCATTACATCGAACCTGCCTTCAGCTCCTTTTAAAGTAGAAATAGCGCTCAATGCTTCTTCATTTTCCATTCCTAATAATATGCATGTAGCATAAATTGCTAATAAATTATAGGCATTGAAACGTCCAATCATTTGTAAATGCACCTCAATGTTTTCCGATTCAATTATTAATCCTGCGAAAGAATTTTCTAAAATTTTAAATCGAAAATCCGCAATGCTTTTTATTGCATAAGAATATTTTTTTGCTTTAGTATTTTGCAACATTACTTCTCCACGCTTGTCATCTATGTTTGTTAATGCAAATGCAGTAGCCGGTAATTGGTCAAAAAATTTCTTCTTTGCGTAAATATATTCTTGAAATGTTTTGTGATAATCTAAATGATCATGTGTGATATTGGTAAAAATAGCTCCGGCAAATTCTAATCCATAAATTCTGTCTTGGTCAGCAGCATGAGAACTCACCTCCATAAATGCATATTCACATCCTTCATTAGCCATCTTGTTTAAAAGTGCATTGATAGCAATCGGATCGGGAGTGGTATGTGTGGAAGGAATTTCCTCGTGTTGAATTTTATTTACAATCGTAGAAAGCAATCCTGATTTTATTTTTTTATCAGAATATATTTGATGCAATAAAGTAGCAATAGAAGTTTTGCCATTGGTGCCTGTTACGCCTACTAACTTTAATTTTTTAGATGGATGTTCAAAAAAATTGCAAGCCATGACAGCAGAGGTTCTTCTGGCGTCTTGCACTTGAATATAAATTGTACCTGCGTTTATTTCTTTAGGTAATTTTTCACATACGATAACTGCTGCGCCTTGTTCAATTACCTTTGTAATAAAAGTGTGACCATCAGTAGTAATACCTTTTATTGCAAAAAAGACATCTCCCTGTTGTACTTTTCTTGAATCTAATTTTAATTCATTAATATGAACAGCCGTATCTCCGATAATTTTTATCGCACTAACATTGGTCAATATATCTTTTAATATCTTCATTAATTTAAATAGAGTTGTATTAAACTACCTTTCACTATAGGGGTTCCAGCTGCTATCGTTTGTGTTATTATTTTTCCTTTTCCAAAAAAGGCTACTTTCAATCCTTCATTTTCCAATAATGCAATAGCATCATCTAACAACATTCCTTTTACGTTTGGTACTACTTTGTCTTTTGTCTCCACTCGACCTATAAAGAATTTATTAGAGCTATCACTTCTTACAGATGCATATTCCCAGTCTTCTTTAAAGTCAAATTTTAATTTGAATCTATTATTGATTTCATTGATACCATTTTTTGTTCCTATTGCCAATGGAACAGGTTGATTGGAGATTGTGGAATCTTTATTAATTGCTTTTTCAGATTTTATATTAGAAGTAATAATTTTATCTGCCATTGCTCTAAAAACAGGAGCAGACACTGCGCCACCTGTAGTAAATAAACCTTGCGGACCACCTACCACAACGATGCAAGAATACTGAGGAGCATCTGCTGGAAAAAATCCAACGAATGAAGATAAGTTTTCACCGGTATATCCTTTTTTACCGCCACTAATTTTTGCAGTACCTGTTTTCCCTGCTATTCTGTAATGTGGTGTTCTGATGCCTCTTGCTGTTCCTTTTTCATCTTCCAAGGGGCGTAAAGCCATTTGCGTAGCTAAGTTTGCTGCTTCAGCACTGCATATTTTTACATTTGAAGATTGTGGTTTATACTCCCGCACTATTTTGCCATTATCCACTACTTTTTGAATTAAATATGGTTTTACTCGAATACCTCCATTGGCGATTGCATTATAAAAGGACAATAATTGCAGGGGTGTAAACTTTACTTCATAACCATGACCTATCCATGCCAACGACATTCCACTCCATTTGTCAGGCTTATTGATATAAGGATTCTGTTCGCCCTTTAAATCAATATAAGTAGGATGTGTCAATCCAAATTGTTGTAATTTTTGATAGAATTTCTCTTTCTTTCCACTATAATATTTTGATAGCCAACTGGCGATAGCGACATTAGATGAAATAGCAAATGCTTTGCCAGGAGTTAGAAATGTATATTGCGTATTATGTCCGTCATCGGTTAATACTTTTCCCCCAAATACGGCTGATGCATGATTGGTATTAATAGAGTCATTAAGTGTGATAAAACCATCGTCGAATAAAGCCAGATAGCCTGCCATTTTGAAAACAGAACCTGGCTCGTTGCTCATTCCTATAGCATAATTGTAGTTTTCACTATAAATTCCATTTTTATTTCTGCCTATATTTGCAATGGCTTTTATGGCACCTGTTTTCACTTCCATAAGGATTGCGCATCCAAATGCTGCTTGATATTGTGTAACTGCTTGTAACAAAGTGGACTCTGTTATATCTTGTAAGTTGATGTCAATAGTGGTGACAATATCATAGCCATCTTTAGGTTCTATTTGTCCGGCACTTTTAAATGGCACCCATTCTCCGCCTGCAATCTTTTGTTTTAATATTTTGCCATTTATACCGTGTAACAAAGAATCTGCGGACTCTTCTAATCCGATATCTTTTGCATTAACCCTCTTTAATCCGATAGTACGTAGTGCTAAATCTCCAAATGGGTTTATTCTTTTTTGGTGTCTTTCTATAATTAAACCGCCTTTAAATTTTCCTTCTCTGAATAATGGCCATTTTTTTATTTCTTTCATTAAAATATAATCAGCCTTAGCATAAAACGGAAAATATCTTCTTCCTATTTTTTTAGCTTTTTTTAATTGTTGAGAATATTCTTGAACAGAATTCTTATTGAAATATTTCCACATATAGAATGCAAGTGAATCTACATTGCGATCAAATATTTCTTGCGACATTGCTTTCGAACCAAAGTCAACATATAAATCAAAATAAGGTACAGATGTGGCTAATAATTTGTCATCTGCTGAGAAAATATTTCCACGCTCTGCCGTTACATCAAATAATTTTGTGGTTAAGCTATCTGCTAATGTCTTCCAATGATGATTGTCATCGGTTTGTATTTGATATACTTTTCCTAATACAGCTACGCCAAATATTAGGCACAGTGCGCCAATTAAATAAATTCTAAATAATATGTTTGATTTTACGTTCAAGATGTTGGTTGGTTATTTAGATTTATGATTTATTTTTCTATAATTTCTTTTTTTACTTCTATTTTTTTTGGTGGTTCTTGCAATGGTTTCAATCCATAAGGCGCTAATATTTTCTGTAATTCAGACTGGTTAGTTTTTTGATTCATTTCTGTTTTTATATTCATATATTCCCAGCGTAACTCTCTAATCAATTCCTGTTTTTTACTTATTTCTCTATTTAATCGTACAGAAAGATGTGAGTTAAAAATTTCAATAACACCAATGAATACAATGGCTACCACAAAAAAGAAATTATGCAACACCTGAGCATACGTAATAAATTCCTCTATACCGAAAACTTGCAAGATGCTTTCCACTATTCGCTGGAATTTATTCTGCTGTTTTACTTCTTCTTCGATATGTATTGCCTCGTCGTCCATTATTTCTTTTCTGCAATTCTTAATTTTGCACTTCTCGCTCTTGAGTTTATTTTTAATTCTTCAGCACTTGCTTCTATTGGTTTTTTGGTCACTACTTTCAAATGATGTTCAAATCTGCCGAATACATCTTTTTCTGGCTCACCATCAAACACCCCATTTTTCATAAAATTTTTAGTCAATCTATCTTCTAATGAGTGATAACTCATGATAACTAATCTGCCTTCTTTGTCTAATACTTCTTCGCTTTGTTGTAAAAAATCTTTGATGGCATTTAATTCATCGTTTACTTCAATTCTTATTGCTTGAAAAACTTGTGATAAATATTTTACTTCAATTCCTTTACTTACGGTTTTGCAAACTTCTACCAATTCCTTTGTTGTTTCTATCGGCTGTATGGCACGCTGTTCTATAATTTTATTGGCTAATGTTTTGGCATTGATTACTTCACCATAAAATCCTAAAACATTTTGCAGTTGCTCTGCCGAATAATTATTCACGACTTCTTTTGCACTAATGCCTTCTTTGGTATTCATGCGCATATCCAATGGTGCATCAAAGCGAGTAGCAAAGCCGCGAGAGGGTTCATCTATTTGATGAGATGAAATTCCAAAATCTGCCAAAATGCCTTGTACTGTTGTTACTCCGTGCAATTTTAAAAATCGTTTTAAGTGTCTGTAATTTGCTTGTATTAAAGTGAAACGCTTGTCATTCGGGATGTTTTGCTTTGCATCTTCATCCACATCGAAGGCAAATAATTTCCCTTTATCGCTCAAGTGTTTCAAAATTTCTTTTGAATGTCCGCCGCCACCAAAAGTCACATCTACATAGATTCCGTTTGGTTTTATTTTCAAACCTTCGATACATTCGTTCAGCATTACCGGAATATGATACATGAATTTTTCTCTTTTTTATTTTAAAGAACTATTTATTAGCGTTTAGTTTCGACCAGACTTCGTCTGCCATGTCTGCAAAATTTTCAGGTTCTGTAATTGTTGCAGCATATGTTTTACTATCCCAGATTTCAATTACATCGTGAAAAGCAGTAATAACTACTTCGTCAGCAATTCCTACCGTTTCCATCAAGCGTTTTGATAAAAGAATTCTATCATTTGCGTCTACCTCAACTTGAGTAGCTAATTGATAAAATGCGCGTAGGAAATTGCGTTCGTCTGTTTTAAAGTAGCTGAATTTGCTCATTTCCTGCGTTACAGAATCCCATTGTGCTTTTGGAAATAAGCGTAAACATTTTCCCATTCCTTTGTTGAGCACGTATTGTTTGTTGGTGATTTCTGGAAGTTGTTGCAAAAGATTAGTCGGCAAGCGCAATCTGCCCTTGCTATCTACTTTTACCTCATAATTTCCAGTTAAACCTATCATTTTTTACTCTTATTCCATTTGGTAAACAAAAATAGAACAAAAGTTACACAAATTCCCACTTTCCACCACTTTTTACCATTGACAATCATGTTAATAACTCAGAAAATGTGCATATCTGCCGTAATTTTGTGCATTAAGTGTGGATTTTATATTTAATTAATTGATTTACAAGTAATTTTTATAAACATGTACTTATAAACAATTGGAGAATTGTGAAAAAATGAGTGGGATTTTTTTCTCTTTTTTAAAGAAATGGAGCGACTGGGTAGTTGGTATTCTACCCGTCAGTTAGAAAAAATATTTTTATAGTATTAAATAGGAAATGGAATATTATGCTACGGCAAGCTGTTGCTTAAGCCAAAGATATGGAGAGTAATGTTTTAAATAAGGAAATTGTACGGTTTCATGTTGCTTGCGCAATGTGTCAAATTGTTTGAGTTGTGCAGGGGTAAGTTTTGATTTTCCATTTTTAAAAATACAAGTTAGCAGGAAGCTAATTAATTCTGTTACTGGCAAATAATCAGCATCCATTTCTTGCATAAGTTTTGAACGAATTAGGTTATTTATTTCATTGTAAGCCAGTTCAAATTCATTTTGAATGATATAGGCATTGCATTGGCATAATCTATAATATATTTTCTCGAAAGGCTGTAAGGTATTGTAATCTTCTTTAGCAATTATCATTAAAATTTCATTTGCATTATTCATAAATAAATGACAACTCAATAACCTTATATTATAGTCTGATTTTAGTTTTGCATCATTTTTTATGTCTTTTTCTAATAATTTTAAATACTGCAATGCTTCGTCAAATTGTTTTAATTTACTAAGATTTGTTATATAATTTAAAATAGAAATTGCATAATCTGCCAGTTGTTTGGGCGGTATTTTATCAATTAATTCTCTATAATAGATATTTGCCTTTTCAAAATTCCCAATGATGGAATATCTTGTTGCAATAATATGATATGCTCTTGCGAATTGTGGTTGAAATTTCGCTGATAATTTTAATAATTGTATTGCTGTTTCTTCTAATAAATGATAGTAAATAAGTTCATCATCGCTAGATGAAACATCTAAACGTAAATTTGAAATGCCTAATAAATAATAATATTTTGCTTCAATAATGGGTTCATTTTCTATTAGAGCAGCGTATTTCTCAAAGGTTATTTCTTCTAAATAACTACCATTAAGTTGTTTGTAATAATAATTTTGAAGACAATTAAAATAAAATGATTTCGCATTCAAAATAGCATTCTGTTGATGGCTTTGTGACGCATAATTTTTATACACATTTTGCATTAAATTATTTCTTTCTTGCAAGCTATTTGCTGTTTTAATTACAAAATTTCCGTACTTCTCTGTAAGCGTATTTTGGAATGAAGCATCATAAGAATATTGTATTAAAAGTTGTGCATATTGTTGTTCCAATTCTTTGGTGAGTTTTAAATCTAAATACAAATTTAATCGCTCTTCTTCTACTAATTTTAAATCTGTCTTTATTCGTTTTTTTAGGCGTTCTTCTATCAAATAGTTTTCAATAAAATCAGCTAATCTACTTAAATCTGTTCTAAAGGCAGCGTCGTGTTTTAGAGTCCATTTCTTTTTATAAATACGTAAAAATAATTCTTCTCTTGTATATTGTACAGATTTAGTCTGCACGATAGCATTAAACAAAGAGAGGAATAATTTGTGTTTTTTATCTTTTAAAATGGACACTAAATATTCATTTTCTTCTACGCTTAAACGCATAATAAGTCGGAAAATACGTAACTCTTTCATGTTGTATAATTCAGAAAATCAACTAATTATAAGTAAATACATTACATTTTGTGTTACAAAATACAAAATATCGTTTTGCTGTAAAATCATATTATCAACATCTTTACAAACAGGATTCTATTAAAATGACATCGATAATAAAATATTTCTTCACCCACTAAATTTTAAACTATGAAACAACAAACATTGATTATTACGTTGGCATGTATTTTCTTATTTTCGGCCTGTACACCAACAACTATTACACCAACTGGTACAACTACTAGTACAACAGGCACAACGACTACAACTACAGCAACAACTATTATTGTAAAAGGCAAACACATTGTAACAGCTTGTGGAGATACAATAATTTTAAAAGGTGTGAATTATGCTGCTTATGGTTGGGGTTGGAATAATAGTGAAAATCTATTTTCTGAAATTGCAAAAAGTGGTGCAAATTCTGTTCGTATTGTTTGGTATAAATCCAATTCTGCACCTGCTTATTCAAACTTTGCTTTGTTAGATTCTGCAATTGCAAGATGCATAAAAAATAAAATGATTCCTATAATTGAATTGCACGATGAAACTTGTACTAACAATAGTAATTCAATGATTAGCACTGCAAATTGGTACACACAAACTGCTGTAAAAAACATTTTAATAAAATATCAAAAATGGCTGATTATAAATCCATTGAATGAAGCCGGTTATGTAATGTGGAACGGCAACGACGCTACTGCATTAAATGCTTTTAAAACTACCTATAAAACTATTGTAACTAATATGAGAAATGCAGGTTTAAATATGCCATTAATGTTAGATGCATCTGATTGCGGACAACATTTGAACGTATGGAAAACCATCTGTACGGAAATGCAAAATTACGACCCTAAACATAATTTGATTTTTAGTGCTCATGCCTATTGGAGTTCTTATGCTGCAACACCTGTTGCTATTAATACCTTATTACAAGATGCTTCTACTTGGAATGTGCCAATTGTATTAGGAGAAATTGCCAACAAGCAAGATGACAATAATGGAAACTGTACTTTGCCTTTAGATTTATCTACTACTTTACAAAAATGCGAACAATACAAAATAAGTTGGTTGGCTTGGGTATGGATGGCGGATAATTGTGGCTCCCGACAAATGACAACAAATGGCAATTTTAATACACTAACTTCTTATGGTAGTCAAATTGTAAATACAGCTCCTTATGGTTTAAAGTTTGCTAAAAGAGCAAAATGTATTTAATTATTTTTCTAATTTCTATACTTTCAAAAAAACATTTATGCAACACAAATTTAATTTCACAAAATCAATTAGTTTCTTTTTTGTATTGGCAATAATGATTTCACTATCAGCATGCAAAAAAGAAAAATCGCCAAAAGAAATTTTTGATTTAAAAAATTATGTAGTACACAGTGTTTATAAAGAAACCAACGGTGCTGCTATTCAATACAAAGCACCACAACAATTATTATTAACCTTCAAAAACAACCAAACAACTGCAATGCATGTAGGCGTTAGCAATACTACTATTTTCCCAATCAATAAAACTTCATTCACTATTTACGATCCTGAATTCTCTGATACAAATGATTCCATACTAGTATCGATTGATACAATAAATAAAACAGTAGAAACAGGCGGAAAATATGGAATTACAAGACTAACAACAGAGTCTAATTTAATAGATGTAAGAGAGAATAATTGGGATTTAAACGGACTTAAACTTGCAGGAAAAGTAGAGATGAGAAACGCTGCCGGAACACAATTAAGCAACCCAACAAGGTATGTTGTTTTTAATAACGATGCTTCCAAATTAGCCATGCAAGAAACAGCTCCAACGGCAAGTATTATTTTTACCAATACCGTCTATTTTGGAAAAGATACTTACTATTACAGAGAGGCCAACAGAGATGGGGCAACTTTTCAGGAGCGACTGTTCTTAGTGTTTCTAAAACAAAAGGTAATTCTTAGTGGCTATTATTCAGATTATGTTACACACAATGTTTTTTACTATTATGGTGAATTGCAAAAATTATAATTATTCATAAATAAATTAACCAATACAATTAAACAAAATTTTTATCATGAAAAAAACAAACATCCTGCAAAATATTACTTTCACTTTATTGGTATTTACAATTTCCCTTTCCTTGTCGGCATGTTCAAAAAAAGATAGTAACGTTGCACAATCTGGTAGAATTGAATATACCCTTGATGGCAAAACTTATGTGCAGACAGATGACATTGGAGCAGCCTTTGTAAGTGGAAAATTATGGGCTTAACAGATGGAAATGTAGATGCAAAAGTAGGCGACTCGCAAGAAATTAGTATTGTAGTTGGCACCACCTATAATAAAATCAGACTATACTTTATTGCAGATGGGAAAATGTATGGATCGGGCGCATCTACATTAAACAACGTAACCTTTACTAAAAACGACAGTAATTTATTGGAAGGTACTTTTGAAGGTCAAGTGAAACTTGATGGAGATATTGCGAATCCTGCAAAAACAATAACAGGAAAATTTACTGTAAAAAAAATTACTAGAATTTAAAAAATAAAATGTGGAAAAAGCACACAAGTTCTCTTGTGTGCTTTTTTATGTTTTAAAATTTGTATCTTAATTGCATGGAAAACCATCCAATTGTTACACTAATCCAAAAAATTGAATCGCACTATCCCAAAGAATTGCTGAAGTATTTTTCTGCTTCTAAAAAACAACGTTTAGGAAAATTATACCTACTAATTAATAGTGCAAAAAATGAAGAACAACGCTCTAAAGCACTTCTTTTCAAAAAAATATTTGGCAAATCTTATTCTGATAAAAACGACTATTTATGGCGCAATGAAATACGTTTATTAAAAGAAGAATTGGAACAATTCCTGCTGCAAAAAGAACATTATTTTCTTGTACAAAATAATACTACTTATAAAAATTGGTTGCTGATTCATGCTTTTGATAAATTGAAATTTATAGAGGGCATGGATGAAAAACATGAAACACTTTTGAAAGAAAAAGATGATTTTGCTTCCTATGCTTTTGTATTAGATGCTTGCATGTTACAATTACAAAACTTACACTATAAAATTACAGACCTTACCAAACGACTTAATCAATATCCTACTCTCTTGGGTGAAGCCAAAAATATTTTTATTGATTTAGTATCTGCCTATAATGCCAAACTGAATAATTACAAAGCACATTATAATTGGATTGCTTATAATCACCAAAATGAATATCGGGAAGAACTTTTTTTTGATGAGCAGCATTTCATTTTAACCAATAATCCTATCAGTAATTTCTTTAATAGTTACTCTTTGTCTTTTAGTACATCTGCCGATACAGATGCTTTTGAAGCGCAGTTAAAACACTTAAATAACGCTATCGAAATTATAGAACCCCTTTATGCAAAAAATAAACTATTGCATGAAAATAGATTTTTAGTTTTAATGTCAAAAGGTCGTGAACTTTCTGCAAATGGTTATTTCTTAGAAGCACATGAAACCTTGAGTAAAATCAAAGAAGACGCAGACAAATTAAACATACACAACAAAACTATTTTTTATGTGAATTACATTACCAATTTGGTTAAATGTAAATTTTACAAGGAAGCATTGCATACTTTAGAAAATGAATTTTCTACCGAAAATACTTTATACAAAAATATGCTACTGCAAAACCGATTATTGTGTTACTTATTTTTACGAAATACCGAACAATTAGAAAAATATATTAGTTATGATTTAGATGCTGCGCCGTTTCCACAAAACTATATGCTCAAAGTTATCAAGTCAGCCTATTTTTATTTAATCAAAGATTACGAAACCGCATTAAATATCATCAATAGTTTATTGAATGCAAAATATGCTAGTGATACAATGCAATATTACCAACCAATTTCCAATACTTATAAAAAGCTTTATACCATAGCTTTGAAGAATGACGCATTAAAAAGATATTCTGAAAAAGATATTAACCAACTGGAAAATAGTATTACTGAATTTGAAAGCAACTCTCCTTTAGAATTTCAGAAAGTATCAGTTTATCTCTGG
>JBDKHK010000089.1:0-14478 GCA_039797705.1 Bacteroidota bacterium | reverse complement strand
GATGAATTGCATGTGTGCTGCCAAAGTTGAAACAGAAAAATTGAAATGGAATAAAATACCATTTATTCAAAACTTGCGTTTGCTGCATTACATTACCGCTTTCTACATCGCCATAATAATGCATATTAGAAGTAATAAAATGCAAGCAAAACATACGCAACAAATTAGGGAAAATCAAAATGGCGACCAAAGGATTTATCCATTTAAACTGTGCCTGAATAAACGCAGAACTTTCATAACCTAAATGAAAAAAAACAGATATATAATGTATCGAATAATGAATTAAAAAGAAATACCAAATAAAATACAAAGCCAATGTAAACGGCATCATGCCATATATCTTAGATTTTTTAAACATCAATGCTTGCTCTTTAGGCAACTCACCTTTCTTAACGGCATCAATAATATCTTTGCGAACAATATTTGCCCTTAAAACACCACCCAAAAAAATATCTGCGGTAGTAAGCAATCTTTTAAAACCCCATTTTTCTCCATTCGTTACACCTCGTTCCTCCACATCTGTTTTAGAGCCTGACACTCGATGGTGGTGAAAATGCAAATCTCTGCGAAACCAAGGATTTATAGTCATTGGCCGAAACAGCCACACTCCCAACATCATCAAATCTTGCATAAATTTGTTTTTCTTAAAATACATAAAATGTATCAAATCGTGTTCTAACTCATGTAATAGAGAAGTCCAAAATGCAACAGAAATGGCAACCATTATCCAACCAATAGTACCTTTTAAATACAATACCGCAGATAATAAAATCATCGCTATACTGATAGCAAAAATTAAAAACCCTATACTATTTTGATGTTTCAAAAAGGCATATTTTGCACGAATTACTTTGCTTGCTTGCTGCACTTCTTTGCGAATGATTTTTGTATGCTGTTCATCCGTAAGCTGCTGATGCTCTTGTAATCCTAAAAGTGTTTCCATACACTAATATACAATTATCCAATTAAAAAATTAACTTTCACTATTTACTTTCTATTGATTTGCACAACCAATCAAGTATTTATTTGTTTTATTTTTTAATTATGTTGAAAGCATTTATCATTATATGTTCCTCTTTTTTGGTTGGATGCAATCAAGCAAAATCCATAGAAAAAGAATCTTCTTCTCAAAATAGTAAAACATTTAATATGAATCAAAAAATAGATACAATAACCTTAGGTGGTGGATGTTATTGGTGTATGGAAGCTATTTTTCAACGATTAAAAGGCGTTGAAAACATAGAGTCTGGTTTTTCTGGTGGCGCTATGAAAAATCCTACTTACAGAGAAGTTTGTACTGGACAAACTGGACATGCAGAAGTAGTACAAATCACTTACGATGGTAGTATTGTTTCTTTTCCTGAGATCTTGAAAATATTTTTCACCATGCACGACCCAACAACTTTGAATAGGCAAGGAAATGACAGAGGAACGCAGTATCGTTCTGTTATTTTTTATCGAAATGAACAACAAAAAATGACAGCAGAAGATCTTATAAAAGCGTTAAACAAATCTAATGCTTACTCCGCTCCTATTGTAACAGAAGTAAAGCCATTTGAAGTGTTTTATAAGGCAGAAGATTATCATCAAAATTATTACAACGAGAACAGCGAGGAAGGATATTGTCGTTTTGTGATTCAACCTAAAATAGAAAAATTTGAAAAAGTATTTAAAGATTATGCCAAACATTAAAATTGTCTAAAAAGAATTTATCCTAATACTTATCATGTTTTTTGTGCCAATTGCTTACTACCTTTCAAAAAATATTTTTTTATGGAAAAGCCACTTCGCAATATTGACCGTATGATGTGGGATGTAAATATGCCTACGAGTTTAGTTACTATTACTGGAATGATGACTTTTGAAAAAAAGTTAAACATTAAATCTGTAAAAGAAATTATTCATTCTCGACTTTTTTTATTTGAACGCTTCCGGATGAAAGTCATTTTAAAAAAGAATAAACCAACATGGTGTGAGGATGAATTATTCGATTTAGAGGCACATATTCTTCAAATTACGTTGCCTAATCCTGGGAATTATGAACAATTGCAAAAGATTGTTAGTGAACTTATTAGTAAACCTTTAGATGAAAAAAAGCCACTTTGGCAAGCTCACATTATCCAAAATTACCATGGAGGTTCTGCCATTGTATGGCGTTTGCATCATGCCATTGGTGATGGAATTGCACTTGTAAAGGTAATTTTTTCTCTAACAGGAACCACGCGCATGGAATCTTTAAAAATTGACACATTACCAATAGAGGAGGGAAATTTTGAAAACCAAAAACATACTATTAAAGAAGAAGTTTCTCAAATGATTCATACCAGCAAGGATTTATATCATCAAGGACAGGAGTTAATAAAAAATCCTACACAGATGAAAGATGCTTTAAAAGAATCCTGGAATATTACGAAAGAACTTGGTAAATTATTTTTTGGTCCATCAGTAACGAATACTATTTACAAAGGTCAATTAAGTTTTTCAAAAAAAGTAGCCTGGTCAGATGCATTATCTCTACAAGACATCAAGCAAATAAGATTACAACACCATGCCACCATCAATGATATTTTATTGGCATTAATTACTGGAGCTATTCGCAGGCATTTGATAAAACACCAACAACCCTTAAATAGAGGTATCAGAATTGTAGTTCCTGTAAATATGCGAAAGAGCAATGAGAAAATAAAAGTACACAATAAAATAGGTATGCTGTCTATTGAATTACCCGTACATATCAAAAACGTAAATGAACGAATAGCTCATATTGTTGAAAAAACAGCATTACTAAAAAACTCCATAGAACCAGTATTAATATATAATTTACTGCATATATTAGCAGATATTACGCCCACCAATATTGAGCGAAAATTTTCTAATTTTATCGGCACAAAAATAGCTGGAGTAGTAACCAATGTTCCAGGGCCCAAAACTGCTATTTATTTTGCTGGCAACCAAGTAAAAGATATTATGTTCTGGGTGCCGCAAACCAGTCCATTGGGAATCGGCGTGAGTATTATCAGTTATAACAATAGAGTTTGCTTAGGAATTACAACAGATACGAATTTGGTAAAAGATCCCGATGAAATCATCAATGGTTACTACAAAGAATTTGAAGCTATGAAAAAGACATTAAGATAAAAGTAAATTTATTTGTCTTTATGTTTTGGGAAATTAAATACTAATGATGTAAATACAGGTATCAGAAAAATGGCTACGGTAATGAACGAAACTAACAAGTCAAATTTTTCACTTTCAAAAAACAACAATAACGCATTTTTCTGAAAGAAATGTCCTGGCACAGATAATAATAATTTTATTCCCAAAACACCAATAACAGTAAATGCAGATGTTTCCAAAAATGGATATTTTTCCATTAAGGAAACAAAACTTTGTGCCACAAATCGCATGGCTAATATTCCAATAAATACCCCTATCCAAATCAAGTAAATATTATCCGTAAAAGCTACCGCAGCAAAAACATTGTCTATAGAAAATGCCAAATCCATTATTTCTACCAAAATAACGGTTGACCAAAAAGTACCAAATAAGCCAATAGTATATTTATAAATACGACTTTCCTTTTTATTTAAAATATCGTCGTCTGTCTTTTCTGTTGATTTTCCTTTGAAATAATTAAAAAATAGGTACAACAAATAAAAGCCTCCTAAAGGTTTCAGCCACCATATTTTTACTAACCATGCAGCCAATACCAAGCATATTCCCCTAAAAAAATAAGCTCCGAAAATTCCATATTTCAAGGCTTTGTTTCGCTGTTCTTTAGGTAAATCCATTACCATCGTAGCTAAGACGGCTGCATTATCTACTGATAATAAACTTTCAATTAAAATTAAATTGAGTATAATTAAAATAGCCTGCTGAACAGACATATCGTGAAGAATTGCTTCCATATCTGCAATATAAAACAAACTTTTGTGGAAAATAATTCTTAACGAATATTAACAATTTGAATAATTATTGTAAATTCAATGTAAAATCTATTGACATGAAAAAAATATATCTACTAATTTGTTTTGTTTTTATTGTTTTTTTAAATTCATTTTCACAAACAAAGTACTTTCCTATTCCAGGGGCAAAAGAAATTTCCGGGAGTAAAATAAATGGAAAATTAGATGATTTAACTGATTTTGCCACCAGAACACAAGTGCCTTTTACTATGCCCGATGGTACAAAATTGATGACAGATATTTATCTGCCTATCCTCCAAGATAGCTTTGTTTATAAGGATACTTTCCGTTTTCGTATTTTACCTGCACCGTTTCCAGAATTAGTTATTCCACTAAATGCTACTTTATTGCCGAAAGGATTTCAGTACATCACGTATGACAGCATAAATGGACAAGTAAACAATAATCCTTACCAGCTTCCTATGATTTTAGAAAGAACTCCGTATAACAAAAACGGTGGTGATGTGCAAATTGGTTCTGCTATGGCATTACTCGGATACTCTTCTGGCGTGCAAGATATGCGCGGGCGATACACTTCCCAAGGAGTATATTTACCATTATACTCTGATTCTTGGAAAAAAACACCTTATCATTCCTATAAACACATATTAGACATCACTCCCACTTCTGATCCACGCAATGGCAATCACCACGAAGACGGCTATAATACGATTGAGTTTATTAAAAATCAATTAGTAAGAAAATACGATTTGAACGGTGATGGTATTTTTGAAACAACAGATAAAGTTTACAATGGCTCTATTGGAACTTTTGGTGCTTCCGCATTAGGATACAACCAATTTCAAGCTGCTGCTGCTCATAAAATTGACCCTACTCAACCTGGATTAAAATGTTTATTTCCAATTGTAGGTCCTTTAGAATTTTATAAAAGTACAGGATACCACAATGGCTGCCTGCGCGATGGGTTGGTAACCGGATGGTTGCGCGGTCAAATAAAAGACACTCGTGATGAATTAATGTCCGTAGATATGAGTATAGATGACGACATTCATTCTTCTAAAGATTATGGATTACCAGATAAATTTGATGCAGCCAATAAAGCTATTGATCATTTTGTTACAACAAGATATGAGGGCAGTCCATGCGGATATTACCCTAATTCAATAGGAAGAAAAGACATGGACGCCAGCCAAGCCATGGTAGATGCGAATGGTGAAAGTGATGCAAATGGAACTTATTCGAGGTATAAAAACTTAGAAGTTCCCATCTTTGCTGTTTCTGGATGGTGGGATATTTTTATCGACGGACAAATTGAAACGCATAATTTATTAATGGGAAATCTCTCCCAAAAAAGAAATTTACAAAAATTAGTGATAGGACCTTGGGCGCATCAAACTATTGCACAACGTGTTACAGGAGATAAAATTTATCCAAAAAATATTTCAGATATAACGAAAATAGACTTGAATTTGGCGGAAGGTTTAGAAAATTTAAATATTGGAGATATAGCAAAATCTGAGTTAATTGGATGGTTTAGATATAATTTAAATTATAATGGATACAATAAAGTAGGTGAACCAAAAATAGTAATTCCAAAGCAAACAACCTGGCAAAAGCCATTGCCGTTATGGCCTCAAATAGAAGTAAGATTCCCTGCAAAAGACTATAAAATTAGATTTGTAGAATTATTAAATTTCATATTAGGTTCTGATGGATTGAAAAAAGTTCCGATTGAAATTAGATTAAATGGCAACCTTGTTTTACCACTTGAAATAGATTTGCCTAAATTTGACAAACCATTAATAGAAGGCTTTGGAGCATCGGGCAGGGTAGATAATATTCCGGTTCCTGAATTTAAAGATGTTGCACCAGTTCGTTTTTATGTAGTAGGTGCTTCCGACGATAGTGGCAATGTATCTTACGCTGGAAATTATTGGATGTCTGCTGATACATTTCCAATTCAAAATGTGAATTGGCATAATCTGTATTTACATCAAAATGGCAAATTAAATTTTTCTGCACCAACAACAGATGAGGGCTACAAAACATACGTTCATGACCCAGATAATCCTATTATTACTGTAGGCGGAGGAAATATGTTAGAAAGAACACCACAAGGCGACAGAGATGCGCAAGGGCAAATGAATCTCGCTGATCCAAATTTTGCACCTTACACAATGAATAGAGAAGGTATCATAAAATTTGAAACAGATATATTAGCAGATTCCCTTTGTGTTATTGGTTTTCCAAAATATAAATTATATGCAAAATCAAATCCGGGAAATACACCAACGGGCCCAACCGATTGCGATTTCTTTGTACGCATTGTAGATGTATATCCAGATGGAAAAGAATTTTTTGTAGTGGAAAGTGCTATCAATGCTCGCGCACGTGAGTATGCCCGCTCTATAGCAGAAGGACAGGAAAATAACAATGCTACATTTTCTAATATTGATATTGGAAAACTATACGAATATTATTTTCAAGGATATCCTATTGCTTATACATTTGCAGCAGGGCATAAAATAAAGGTTTTGATTTCAAGTAGTAACTATCCGCGTTTCCAAGCTTGCGCCAATGTACCAATTATGCCAAACGAATTTTTTAGAAGAAAACCTGCAGATGGTAGAACCTATATTTACAATGGTATAGAATATGCTCCTCGAGTTTCGGTACAGCGTGTCGCATTTTCAGATATTTATCCCACTCACATTGAGTTGCCAATATTTGGAAGTACCTCTATTATAACAGCTACTAAAAAACCTACCATTTATAAACCAAGCTGGGATGCTAACATATTCCCCAATCCAAGCAACGGACAATTTTCTGTTTTCATTAATAAAAATGGAAATTATTTAGCTAATATCTACAACATGATAGGTGAAAAAATAACAACGCAAGATATAAATGACCAACATACGTTTAACTTAAAAGATTTTGCTAAAGGTCAATATTTATTAGAAATAATTGATATAAAAAACTCAGAGCAAAAAATCACAAAAGCATTTACCGTTCAATAAAAAACCATTGCTAATTAAAATCTAATCCAATGAATTCTTTAAATAATTTACTAAAGTTATTCTCATTAATAATATGCTTTTTAACAAGCTACTACTCCTACGCTGATGAAATAAATTTAAAAGGGAAAATTACAGACAAATCGACTAAGGAGGCAATTATTGGAGCTAACGTACAAATAAAAGGAACCAACTATGGCGCCATTACAGATATTAATGGTGCCTTTGAGTTACAAGCAGCAGATGTAAGCCTTCCAGCCATATTGGTCATTTCATATTTAGGGTATGCAGATCAAGAAATTTCTATTACCAACCAACAACAAAAAATAAATGCAGCCTTAGAATTACAAGAAGTAAGAATGAGTAATGATGTGGTAATTTCTGCTTCGCGGTTAAGTGAGCGTATTCAATATTCACCTTCTTCGATTCAAAAATTAAATTCCAAACAAATCCAATCTGTTGCTTCCGGAAATTTTTATCAAAGTTTAGGAAATATGAAAGAAGTGGACATTACTACTACCAGTATGGGTTTCCAAGTTTTTAATACTCGTGGATTTAATACAACAGCTCCAGTTCGGATGGTTCAATTTATTGACGGCATGGATAATCAAGCGCCAGGATTAAATTTTCCTGTCGGAAATTTAGTTGGAGCCAATGATTTGGATTTGGAAAGTGTAGAAGTTATTTCGGGTGCATCTTCTGCTTTGTACGGAGCCAATGCCTTTCAAGGAGTTGTAAGTATGCAAACAAAAAATCCTTTTGATTATAAAAATTTAAGTTTAAAAATAAAAGGTGGAAACCGTCAAATGGTAGATGCTCAAATACGATATGCCAATGCATTTGGAAAGAAAAAATACAATAGAGATGTTTTTGGATTCAAAGTATCCGCCGAATATTTTAGAGCAAAAGATTGGGTAGCAGATGACAGCATTGCTAATACCTATGGAAATATTGGAACAGATGTAAATGTAAGCACCGTAGTTAGAAAACTACAATACAGCGAGGATACTTCCATAGCCAGACAATTCAGAGCATTAAATGCATATTTAGATTTTTTTCCAAATGCATTTCCTGGAATTGTAAATGTAAAAGCACCCGGATATAGAGAAAAATATCTAACTGATGGCAAAACCGAAAGTATAAAAGCAAGCGTCGGATTGTATGCAAGACCAATTAAAGATATGGAAATAGAATACTTATATAAATTCGGAAGAGGCAGTGCCGTTTATCAAGGAGCAAACCGATACAATATTAAAGATATTTTATTTCAACAACATAAAATTCAATTAAATTATAAAGGGTTTAATTTAAAATATTATACGACACAAGAAAATGCTGGCAAATCGTATGATATGGTTTTTAGCGCCATTAACTTATCTAAAATTGGAATTGCGAGATATATTTCAAATTTTGTAAAATCGTATTTTGGCAAACTATCCGATTTTACCAATGCATTTCATGATGACCCTCACAATGCAGATGTTCAAACTTCACGTGAATATGCACTGGAGCAAGCATACATTGATGCATATCTACAACCAGGCACTAATTCTTTTGACTCTGCATATAAAATTATCAAAAATGATGCAAACCTAAGAACGGGATCAAAATTTCAAGATAAATCTTCCTTACATCAAGTAGAAGCAAGCTACAATCATTCTTTCAAACATGATATAAATTGGATTACGGGAACTTCTTTTAGAATGTATATTCCTCGTTCTTATGGTTCTATTTTTTATGATACTTTATTAAATAGAGCTGATACTTTAGCCGATGGTTCGCCCAATTTAAAAGCTAAATTTAAACATCTGAATACTTGGGAAGTGGGCGCATACACGCAAATAACGGTTGACTTATTTAAAAAGCATTTGAAATTAGTAGGTTCTGCCCGTATTGATAAATCCATGAATTATAAAGTACAATTTTCTCCAAGAATTTCAGTAATTGGCACATATAAAGAACATACTTTCAGGTTTTCATATCAAGAAGCCTTTAGGAATCCTACTTTACAAAATCAATATATTTCGTTGGATTTAGGAGCCATACAATTATTAGGAAATTTACATGGCGCTGAAGGGTATGACTTTCAATCTGTAAAAAATTTCAGAGATAAATATTACACCTCTTTAGAAGTTGACCCCACCCTCTTAAAACCCATTCAATTAAATCCATTAAAACCCGAACAAGTTAATTCGTGGGAATTAGGCTATCGTGGCATTTTTGCAAAAAAATTATATGTAGATATCAATGCTTATTTTAATAGATATTTTAATTTCATAGGAGATTTGCGTTTTTATGTTCCTAATAACAAAGACATAAAAGTTGGTAGTGAAGTTGGCGCAGATGCCATGCTGACAGGTGCTTATAATTTAATTCAAATGCCAACAAATGCTAAGCAAAAAGTAGATGCGTACGGTGCATCTGTTGGATTAAATTATTATATCTGGCGTTCCTTAATTGGTTCTTTTAACTATACTTATTCAGGTATTAATACCAAAGGTTTACACGATCCAATCATCCCTGGATTCAATACGCCGAATCATAAGTTTAATATTGGTGTAAGCGCACAGCGCATTTGGAAAGGCTTAGGATTTGGAATGAATTTTAAATGGGTGAGCAAATATAACTGGGAAAGCACTTTTGGCGATGGCTCCGTTCCTAGTTATCACACTTTAGACATGCAGGTAAATTACGAATTTCCAAGATGGTTTACGCTGCAAGTGGGTGGCTCTAATATTTACAACAACAAACATATAGAAGCTTATGGCTCACCAAAAATAGGCGCTTTAGTCTATACTTCTATGATATTTGACTTGGAAAGAAAAGGAACAGAAGCAGAACATTGGATTAAAAAGAAATAAATTATCTATTAATTAAAAACAAAGAACTGCTACACAGTAACACATTGTTTTTATTGGTATAAATTACTTATTTTTGAGGCGATGGAAAAGAAATTATCTATTGTGGTTCCTGCATATAATGAGGAAAATAGCATCCAACACATCTTGAATAAGATGATGGAGGTGCAACTTATTCAAAATATACAAAAAGAAATTATAGTAGTAAATGATTGCTCCAAAGACCATACAGAACAAAAGGTAATAGCATTTCAACAACAACATCCCGAAATAAATATCGTGTATAAAAAACACGAAGTAAACAAAGGGAAAGGCGCAGCCCTTCGCACTGGATTCCAAAGTGCTACCGGCGATTTTGTAATTGTGCAAGATGCCGATTTAGAATACGATCCAAATGAATTTAATATTTTAATGAAACCTATTTTGGATGGTTTTGCCGATGTGGTATATGGCTCACGGTTTATGGGTGGAAAACCACATAGAATTTTATTTTTCTGGCATACTATCGGAAATAAATTATTGACGTTTGCATCTAATATGTTTACCAATCTCAACTTGACAGATATGGAAACTTGTTATAAAATGTTCCGAAGAGAAACTATTCAATCTATCCACCTTAAAGAAAATAGATTTGGATTTGAGCCAGAAGTGACCGCCAAAATAGCAAAGATTCCAAAAATCAGAATTTATGAAGTGGGTATTTCCTATTATGGAAGAACTTATGAAGAAGGCAAGAAAATAGGAATGAAAGATGCATTTCGTGCATTGTATTGCATTATTCGATACAATTTATTTTCCTAATTTCCTATTCAAATAATTTGGCAATTCCAAAGGCTGCTGAAGCGGCAATAGCTCCTATCGCCATTACCTTCAAGGCACCTTTAAACAGAGGCTGTCCTGTCAGTTTTGATTTATAATATCCAAAAATAAATAAACTAATAAGCGTGACTATTACTGAATACATAAGTCCATCATGTGGATGTTCCGTAAAAAAATAAGGTGATAATGGAATTATACCACCCACAATATAGGATGCTCCAATGGTAAATGCAGAATTACGGGCGCGCTTGGGGTCGGGAGTTTCTAAGTCCAATTCGTACTTCATCATAAATTGCACCCACTTGTCTTTATCTTGAGCTAATTCATTTGCTGCTGCTTTTACGGTGGCAGCACTCAATCCCATTTGTTCAAAAATTTCTTCCGTTTCTGCAATTTCAGTATCTCGTAAATTTTCTACTTCATAAAATTCACGCTTTTGCTCTGCACTATAATGGTCTATCTCTGCCCGTCCTGCCAAATAACCGCCTAATCCCATTGCAAAAGAACCTGCTGCAATTTCGGCAATTCCTGCTGTTATCACCAAAGAAGAATTTGCAACAGCTCCGCTCAATCCTGCTGCCAATGCAAACGGAACGGTTAATCCATCAGACATGCCAATTACTATATCTTTTATAAAATCAGAACTTTTTATATGTTCCTCATTATGATTTATTAGTTTACGGGTTGCTTCGGGATGAAGATGCATACAATATATTTTGAATGGCAAGTTAGGCATTTTCCATATCTATTTTAATACAAATAAACTAAAGAACCATTCATATATGCTTCTATGTATATTATTTTGATAATTAATTTTAATATCGGGTAATATAAATTTGACAATATACGATATTAAATGTAAATTTGTCGGGTAATGTGGAAAATAGACCTATCCGATATTAATAATATGCAATCTACTTTTGATAGATTGTATGAAAAAAAAGCAATGCTGCAAAAAGCCAGACCATTGCCTAAAATCGCTTTGCAAAAAATCAAAGAAAGTTTAACCATCGAGTGGACGTATAATTCTAATAGTATTGAAGGAAATACACTTACGTTGCAAGAAACGCACCTGATATTAAAAGAAGGAATTACCGTAAAAGGAAAATCCTTGCGGGAGCATTTTGAGGCACACAATCACGAGAAAGCCATTGATTATTTATATACGCTGGTAAAGGATGATTATGAATTGCGCAGTATAGATATTTTATCTCTACATGGGTTAGTGCTGCGCAGTATAGAAGATGATTTTGCAGGAAGAATTCGCAATGGTGGCGTGCGTATTACAGGGGCAAATTTTGTGCCTCCAAGTGCCAATAAAGTATCTGCTTTATTAGATGAATTGATTGATTTTGTAAATGAAAATCCATTAGGATTAAATGATATTGCATTAGCTACCATTTTTCACCACAAGTTAGTTTGGATACATCCTTTTTTTGATGGCAACGGCAGAACCGTTCGATTGGCAATGAATTTATTACTGATGCGCAAAGGATTTCCGCCTGCTATTATTTTAAAAAATGATAGAAAAAAATATTACGAAGCACTCAATCATGCGAATAATGGAGATTATCAAAAACTTACTTTATTGATGGCGCAAGCATTGGAGCGTTCATTAAATATTTATTTAAATGCTTTGCCAAATACAAATGAAGAAGATGAATACATGGAAATTTCTTCTTTGGTAGAAGAGCCTGCTGTACCTTATGGTCAGGAATATATTAGTTTATTAGCACGCCAAGGGAAAATTGATGCCTACAAAGAAGGCAGAAATTGGCTCACTACCAAAAAAGCGATTGAAGATTATGTAAAGAACAGAAAGCGGGAACGAATTATCTGAACGTAGAAAATATCATCTTCTATTTTAAAAATGATAATCCAGTTTTTTACGGCAACGCAATGAAATTTTCTCTTTGCCCAAAACTTGTGACGGCATAAAGAATATTTTATCGGTTATGCATATTTTGAAATTTCTTTATAAAATCTTTCTGACCATCTAATACCGGAACCTTCTGTATTTAAGTCTTCAATGTAAGCTACTATTTGTTGGATGGTTTCGTGTGCAGTGGGTAAAATAATAATTTTCATATTGCTGCCAAAGATTTTTTCAATGCAGCTTTTCTTTTTTGCATTTCTTTTTTAATCAGCATTAAAGATTCTTCAATTGTATAACCTTCCAGTTTATCACTTTCTTCAGTATCTTTTAAATGTAATTCCCATTCTTCATCGGTTACTTTTCTGCCGATGCCGAAAGCCAAATCCTGAATAGTGAGTTTGCGAGGGGCTTCTGTGTTTTTATTTTTCGATGAAGGCATATTCAAATATAATGAGAAAATAGGAAAGGTGCAAGATTTTAATATTTATACGTAGCTTCCTTTGTGAGAAACTTTATCTGAAATTAATAACTACCATGGTTTTTTGATTCTCTTTACAGCAATAAAATATTTCACTTGTAATTGTGTAGTTGTTATCTTAAAGAAAACGACGTGTTGTTCTATAATAAAATACTGTAATTGTTTTAAATTTCGGTATTGTACTTTCTTTGACAAATGCTTCTTTTCAGTAGCAATTCTTCTCAGTTATTTTCTGATTTTTTCTATTTTGCTAATATAGTGTAGCGTTTCTTCAGCACTGGTGTTTTTGCAAACTTGATAATCTTGAATTCCATTAACAAACGACTTACTTAATTTTATGCTTAGATATTGCATTATGTTTGTCTTTTACCTGCAAAATAATGTCATCAAATTGTTTGTTGAAAGCAGCAAAGTGTTCTTGCTTCTTAGAAGATGAAGTTGCTTTTTCTTTTGCATTTTTAAGCACTTTTCCACCAGCTTTTTCAGCAATAAATGTGTGAATTTCTGTAGTATCCGTATCAATATTTGAAATGGTCAGTTTGTACATTGCGATATACTTTCTATACAAAATACAATTAATTTAGGATAAATGCCGTTGGGTTTTTGATTTTATTTACAAATGAACAATGAATTTTGCAGTCCCTCACATTTGACAGGTTGTTTAATTTGTGAGCGTTAACGAAACAAACATCACTTATTTCGCAGCAGTGCCTCTCGCAGAGGCCTCTGTGTAATCTTTGTGTGTGGCTTTCATTATTATTCTCCATCCATTACCACATCATCCAGAATTAAAACAGGAATTTCATCTTGACATTTATCATTCTTGTGAAAGTGAAAATCTTTATATCGTTGATAGCTAAGGTAAAAAATAAATAATGTTATGTATATTTTAATTTGTTTTTTTAGTTTTTCACAAAAGAGCAACCTGCTGTTTCAGTGTCTATATAAATATAATACATTCCCACAGGAAGCTGTTTTGTATTTATGGGGTTCAAAATTTCAGTTAGTTGAATACGTATTATTTCATTTCCAATAGAATTATATACGGTACAATATGCTCCTATTTTATTGATGTTTAATAATTTTATCTGCAGAATGTCATTGCATGGATTTGGAAAAACTGAAATAGAATTTTGAATTTTTGAATTTTTTATATCCGTTGGGATAGAAATAATTGAGTTTAAGTAATTTGCTAAATAATTACTAAAATCAAATGTGTGGAATTGTTGTGGAATATTTAATATGCTAAAATTTTCGTTGGTAGCATAATATTTTAATCCATTAGAAGTTGCAATTCCTTCGATTTGACGAAAGGGTAAATTTGCTGTGATTTTTCTTTTGTTGCCATTTGCAAAATCGTTATTTTTAAAATCATACAATAGATAAAAAAATGGCTGAAGAAGTTTACTGTATCCACAAATAACTGCCATCCTTTTTGATTCGAGATATGTAATTCCTGTAACCAACCCTTGAACATTTATTGTAGAACGTAGTTGTGCAATAT
>JBDKHK010000088.1:0-14081 GCA_039797705.1 Bacteroidota bacterium | reverse complement strand
TTACTCCAACTTCACCTTTTAATACGAGTCCTAATATGTATCTATCAAAATATATATTCTTCGGAAAACAAGTGCATGATTTATGTAGAGGGACAGCATTGTTTTTTAATGTGTCAAATATTTGCTCTCCTACATCTGATATTAATGTTTGTATGAACGCAGCAAACCCAACGTTATATAATAATTTCTTACCCGCCAAAACAATATCTTTCCCATTTGCTTATCCTAATGGCACTAATGGTTTTTTTACCGCTAGTGAATGTTCTACTTTAATAAATCTAAGAAATACAAAAAATGATATTAGTAACAATAGGATTACTATGAATGAATCAGATATTAAAAGCCTACTAATACCTAATCGCCTCGATGTTTATCCAACACCAGCAAACGAGTTGGTTAATATTAGTTTCAGTTTAAAAACAACTGGAAATGTAAGGATAAATATTTATGATATTTTAGGTAAAGAAATTTCAAGTGTTATAAATAATCAATATGTTGAATCTGGACAATATACAAAAGAAATCAACATCTCAGACCTATCTAGTGGACTATATAAAATTGTATTGATTACAAGTGATGGTGAAGTAATTAATAAAAATATTGTAATAGCAAAAAGATAATTATCACCCTTTGTGCGGTTTAATGTAATGCAAATTTAAGGTGATTAATTGGTTTGTTGTTCATTTTATTCAAGGTTTGTAAAGCAGTCATCGCATATGTTTTAGATTTGATTCTAGTAAGTAATCCGATGAACGATTAAACATAGTTTTTTAAAGCATAAATTGATTGCAAAGTTGATTATTATGCATAGATTATACTTAATACATGATATACAACATTTTTTTACTTAATTATTTAAATCGCTCAAGGGGTTTATCCTATCTTTGCACAATCTTCTATGGCAGAATTGGGCACAGATATTCATAAAGCAGCAGCATTTTTAAAGCAAGGAAATCCTGTAGCTATTCCAACGGAAACAGTGTATGGGCTTGCGGCTAATGCCTTAGATGAAAAAGCCGTTCGGAAAATTTATGAAGTAAAAAATAGACCTCTACACAATCCATTAATCTTGCATTTATCAGGGAAAGAGGAACTTGATAAATACGTAAATGATATTCCTACTGTAGCACATCAATTGATAGAACATTTTTGGCCGGGACCATTAACATTATTATTACAAAAAAAGGAAACCGTTCCTGAAATAATAACACACGGTATGCCGAGAGTAGCAGTGCGTGTACCCAATCATCCTCTCACTTTAGAGTTATTAAAAAATTTATCGTTTCCATTGGCAGCTCCAAGTGCTAACCCATCAGGTTATATCAGCCCTACACAAGCGGAACATGTGCAACAACAAATAGGCACTAAGATTCCATATATTTTAGACGGTGGAAATTGCACCCAAGGGATAGAATCTACTATAGTAGGGTTTGACAATAATGAAGTAATCATTTACAGATTAGGTGCTGTTTCTATGGAAGAAATAGAAAACATTACAGGAGATGTTAGTTTTTATATCCGAGATGAAAATACACCGCAAGCACCGGGTATGCTGTTAAAACATTACTCCCCTCGTACTCCTTTTTATCTTACAGAAGATTATTTATTGACCATAAAAAATATGGAAGAAAAGAAAATTGGATTACTACTATTTAAGCAACCTAAAATAAACTTAAACATAACACAACAAGAAGTTTTATCTGCAAATGGGAATTTGAAAGAGGCTGCTTCTAATTTATATGCCGCCATGCACCGATTAGATGCTGCAAATTTAGATGTAATCATTGCCGAAAAATTTCCTGATGATGGAATTGGAAAAGCCATCAATGATAGATTAGAACGTGCGGCAGTCAGATAAAATCTTGTTGTTCTTTATTTTTGATAAAATAATAAAATCCGTTAAAACTATATTTTTTACAACAAACCTATTTATATTTACGATATTCTATTTTTTGTTTATCTACGAATGAAATATTTATCTAAAATACTTTTCCTATACCTGCTAATTGGTGCATCAGCATTATTTGCTACACACAATAGAGCAGGAGAAATTACATACGAGCACGTTTCTGGATTTACCTACAAATTTACCATTACAACCTACACAAAAGTCAGTGGAGTTAGTGCAGATGCCGATAGAGATAAATTAGGTATTGCATGGGGAGATGGTACTTTTGATTCACTTCCTCGATTAGCTGAAATATATTTAGGAGCAGACATCAAACAAAATAAATACATAGGTATTCATACCTATTCCGGTCCTTTCACTTATGTTGTTGGCGTATCTGACCCTAATCGGATTGATAATATTATCAATATCAATAACTCGGTGAATACATTGTTTTATTTAGAAGATACCGTGAGAATTTTAGACCCAAATATTATCGGTTACAACAACTCGCCCCTATTGCTGAATCCTCCAATTGAATATGGAAATGTGGGTCAAATATTTACACACAATCCAAATGCTTACGATCCGGATGGAGATAGTTTATCATACAGTATTTCTTCACCATTACAAGCGAGTGGCATTCCGGTGAGTGGCTACTCTCCTCCTAATTTAATTGCTCCTGGCCCTAACAATCAAATCAGTATTAACCAACGAACAGGAGAATTAGTTTGGAATGCACCACAAGTAGCCGGAATTTATAATATTGTTATATTAATAAAAGAATATAGAAATGGAATTCTTATCGGCACTGTGATTCGCGATTTACAAATTGTAATAGACGCTACTGTAAACAAACCACCACAATTAAATATTCCATTGCAAATATGTCGAGTTGTAGGCGATTCTATAATTCTAAATGCGTCGGCTTCTGATCCGAACTTTACGGATAAAGTAAGTATTACAGCTAATGGGGCACCTTTTATTGTTGCTCCTCATCCGGCAACTTTTATTGCTTCGGCACCTGCAAACCCAACCAGTGGTATTTTTACATGGAAAACTTCTTGCGAGCATCTTACAAAAAATGACTACCTCGTTGTATTCAATGCTATAGATGATTTTCAATCACCTCCATTAACAGATTCTAAAACATTAACTATCCGATTACTGGCACCGCCACCAAAAAACTTAAGCAGCATCTTAAATATTGCTACTAAAACAGTTCAACTAAAATGGGATAGTTTATATACGTGTGCCAACAATGCGAAGTTTCAAGGATTTTCTGTGTGGCGAAAAAAAGGTTGTAATAGCATTTTAGACACTTGCAATGCCGATTTAGCAACGATGGGATATGAAAAAATTGGTACTACAAAAAACTATTCATTTATTGACAACACTGTTCGTTCGGGAAATCAATACAGCTACAGAGTAGTAGCTGATTTTGGCGACAAGACGAATGCTAATTTAATCTTGAATAGATTTTCAGGATTACCATCTATAGAAGCATGCGTTATTATTCCGGCAGATATTCCAATTATCTACAATGTGGATGTACGTACCACCCATGAAACCTCTGGACAGATTTATGTGGAGTGGTCTAAGCCATTTGCAAATAAATTAGACACTATAATTAATCATGGTCCATATCGAATGGAACTATATCGAGCTATCGGAAAAAATGGAACAAATTATACTTTAGTAAAAAGTGTTACTGCTGCAACTTTCTCGGATATTACAGATACCACCTTTTTAGACAATGGATTAAATACTGTTTTAAATTCTTATAATTATCGTTTAGTATTTTACGCCAGAAGCAACGATAGCTTGGGAAGTAGTGAGTTAGCCTCATCCGTTTATCTAACAATAGCTCCTGCTTATGAATCACTAAATTTATTATGGGAATACAATGTACCATGGTCCAATAATTCTTTTGTTGTATTCAGAAAATTACCAGGAAGCAATTCTTATGACTCTTTAACTACGGTGTTTGCACCATTTTATAAAGACATAAATTTAAAAAATGACAGTTTGTATTGTTATAAAATAAAGGCTATTGGCAGTTATTCTATTGCGGGCTTAAAAACGCCATTGATTAATTACTCACAAGAAGTTTGCGCCAAACCGAGCGATACCACATTGCCTTGTACGCCCAAATTAACGGTGTCTAATTTTTGTACGGATAGCAAATTAGACACTTCTGAATATGTCAATTATTTAAACTGGACATTCAATCAAAACAATAGTTGCATTACAGAGGATATTTCTAAAATAAGGATTTTTTATGCAGCAACCTCTGCCGATTCTCTTCAACAAATTGATAGTATTTTGGGAAATACTTTTAATAATTACACCCACAAATTAGACAACAAAAGTCTTGTAGGATGCTATGCTGTACAGGCAGTTAGAGAAAACGGTAACAGTAGTATATTATCTAATAAAGTATGTGTGGAAAATTGTCCATTATATAATTTACCCAATACATTCACGCCAAACGGCGATGGACACAATGATTTATTTACGCCTATTTATCCATATCGTTTTGTGGTTAAAATTGATATGAAAATATATAACCGTTGGGGAAATTTAGTATTTGAAACCAATAATCCGGATATTAATTGGAATGGAAGTGATTACAAAACGGGAAAACCATTATATACCGGCGTGTATTATTATGTTTGTGATGTATATTATAAAACTATTGACGGCATACAAAAAACTAAAAAACCATTGAGTGGTTACATTCAATTATTTAGAGAATAAAATTAAAAACAAGTCAAAACTATCATGTTTACAGGAATAGTAGAAGAAATTGGCGAGATAAGCAATATCCAAAAAGAAGGGTCAAATATTCATTTTACCATAAAAAGTAAACTATCAAAATCGCTAAAGATAGATCAAAGTGTTGCGCACAATGGAGTTTGCTTAACAGTTATAAAAAAAACAACTACCTCTTACGCTGTAACGGCTATAAAAGAAACATTAGATATTACTACATTAGAAAAATTGCAAACGGGCACTAAAATTAACTTGGAAAGAGCCATGCAGGCAGGCGCTCGCTTAGACGGGCACATGGTGCAAGGACATGTAGATCAAACGGCTACCATTACTAAAATTACTCCTAAGAATGGCAGTTGGGATGTTCATTTTGAATTTGATGCCACACCAAAATTTTCTTTGGTCAATAAAGGTTCCGTTTGTATAGACGGCACCAGCCTTACGGTAGTACAATCCAAAGGAAAAAAATTTCAGGTATCTATTATTCCTTACACTTTCGAACATACTATTTTTTCTACTTATAAAATTGGAACTCAAGTAAATATTGAATTCGATATTATTGGTAAATATGTGGAACGACTGATGAAGTTGCACAAAAAATAAACAAATAAAACACAAAAAAAATATCCCCAATCGAGTGACCGATTAGGGATATTTTTTTTTAAAAATAAAATAACAAATTCGTATTCAGCTACCGTAAGACAACCAATATTCAAATCTACATTTAGAAAGAAAATATGGTAGCCAATAGCAATCTGTACTGTAAATTACTGCCTCCACCAGACTTGCTCACATATACTTTTTGGTCGGCATAATCAATCCTAAATTCTGGAACTACTCTTAAAAAATCGCTGATAGTAATATTTCCTGTGAGTGTCAAATCAAGAAAATGTTTTGCCGGAAGCGGTAACGTATAAGCGTCTCCAGCATTTGAATAACCTACTCTTGCGCCAATTCTAAAATTTT
This sequence comes from Bacteroidota bacterium, assembly GCA_039797705.1. Classification (GTDB taxonomy): domain Bacteria; phylum Bacteroidota; class Bacteroidia; order Chitinophagales; family JADIYW01; genus JADJSS01. Next base: position 8,452 of record JBDKHK010000088.1, on the reverse strand, counting down.
CTTTAATGCTATATTGTCCATATAAATATGTAATAAAATTTTGAGAATGTGTGGCATTGTCTTTTCTTTCCTGTTTATATCTAAACCGATGCCATGCAAAATCCAATGCCAATGTACCTTTCCCCTTTTTGCCCAGCGTTGCCGTTCCTGTAAATCCTAAAGAAGATTTATAATTTTTATAGGAAGCAGTAGTATCGCTCCTGTCGGATTGATTGCCACCAACCCAGTTTAAGTATCCGCTTACTTTATCACCGGTATATCCTACTTGTGCCCCAACAAATTTATTTCTATCATTATCGCCTTTATGGTCAGTATCATCAAAAAGACCTACTAAAAAATTCATTTTATTTTTAGTGAAATTTGCTTTAAACCCAGTGTGATAAAATGGTCCATTTTGAAAACCTAAAGAAGTAGAATAATGAAAATTATTTTGTGGTTCAATTACTTCATAACCAAAAAATGTACTGAAATTTCCTAAGGTAAACTTCAACCAATCCACCGGAGCATACGTCATATACAGCTGTTTGATAGCAATAGTAGAATTAGAGTATAATGTGTTATTAGCTACATCTGCTCTCGGTCCAAATCCAACATCTGCCATAAATCCAATTTTTTTAAATTCTTTTGATAGCATAATATTTATCATTCCCAATTGAAACGAGTTTGCCTTAGAAGGAAACGATTCATTCAAAACTTCATTTGTTTGTTTAGGAACAAAATTAGTTTGAACATAAGCATCTACCGAGCCTGAGAAATTTAAGGGTAATTTTGATTGCCATTTATCAATTTTTTCTCCTAAAGTAGATTTTACAGAATCATCTGTACTTTTTGCAGCTGCACTAAACGATAATAAAAATCCAAGTGCGTATAATATGATAGTATTTTTCATAAGTATTATGTTTTATTTTTAAAAAATAAGAATCGAAAGGACATAGGAATAGCTAATAGAAAAGATAGTATTTCATTTCTATTTAAAATTATACACACTTCAAGGGAGGTTCAAGGTGTATGCTCACACCTTGAAACAGCAACTTAACGGGAAGAGTATCTTATAGATTTATTTGAGATTGCACATAACTTTCTCCGTGTTGAGTAATATCCAACCCAAGTTCTTCCTCTTCTTTAGATACACGAATGGGATCAATAAGATTGGTAATATAATAAAGTGCATAAGAACCGAAAAAGGCAAATGATGAAACACCCACTAAACCCACAATATGATGTGTGAATGTTTTTGTTTGACCATAAGCTAAACCCCAATCGGTAATACCTGTACCATAATCTGCGGCGAAAACACCGGTAAGCACCATACCAACCATTCCACCTACACCATGACAAGGAAATACATCTAAAGTATCATCTAAAGTAGATTTATTTTTGAAATGAACGGCAAAGTTAGAAACAGCTGCCGCAATAGCTCCAACGGCAATACTCTCACCAACATTTACAAATCCGCAAGCAGGTGTAATAGCCACCAAACCTACTACTGCACCCACGCAAGCACCTATGGAAGAAATTTTTTGTCCTCTCATAGCATCAATTAGCACCCATGCCACCATAGCAGAGGCAGCAGCCGTATTGGTAGTTGCGAATGCGTTGGCAGCTTTTGCATTTACACCTAATGCAGAACCTGCATTAAATCCAAACCATCCAAACCATAGCAAACCAGTACCGATTATAACAAAAGGAATGTTTGCATATTCATGCGTGCGTTCGCTTTCTGTTCGTGGTCCCAAAAACATAGCTCCTGCCAAAGCTGCAAATCCAGCCGACATGTGCACAACCGTTCCTCCAGCAAAATCTAAAATTCCATATTTATACAACAATCCATCTGGATGCCATGTCATGTGGCAAATGGGAGCATAAATAAAGACGAAGAAAAGAATACTAAAAGTAAGATAGCCTGAAAATTTTACTCTCTGAGCAAAAGAGCCAGTAATTAACGCCGGAGTAATAATTGCAAATTTCAATTGAAACATGGCAAATAATACAAACGGAATAGAGGAAGAGAATAATTCATTAGGTTTCAATCCTACTCCTTGAAACATTTTAAATGTAAGTGGATTTCCTATGATACCTCCAATATCATCACCAAAGCATAAGCTAAATCCAAATACTACCCAGACTATGCTTATTAAGCCTAGCATAAAAACACTCTGAAAAACAGTAGAGATGATATTTTTGCTATTAGCCATTCCTCCGTAAAAAAAACCGAGAGCGGGTGTCATAATCAATACCAAGGCAGCGGCTACAAGCATCCATGCCGTATCGCCGGTATTTATATTACCTGCTTCTTTTCCGGTTAGAATTTGACCGGGATCTGCTGCCCCGGCAATTACTACCAACAAAAATATTATTGCTGGTATTAGATACTTTTTTCTCATTGCCATAATCGTAAAATTTAAAAGGTTATTAATTGATTGTTCAAAATAATGAAAATATTTTTGCATTATTTCACACTTTTTAGTTAAATAAACATTAAACAAGCAAAAATTATTCAATTATTTTAATTAAAACATCTCGAAACACAACAGAAATGCATTTTTTTTGAATAATTTGGAAATACTTAGTGAGAAATAGAAAATTTTGTGAAAATATTTAGAAAATTTACAAAACACGTATTACATTGATATGAGAACCCGAAAATTGGATTGCATGTCACTATTCATAGGTAGCATGAAATAATCTGTCTGTCTATTTTTAGGTTTTATTGCAAAGGAGTTACGTAATTATCGTATTCTACCATGCTTTATAGTGTTATTTTTAGGGGAAACACCACAGGGCATAAAAAAATGAGGCGGTGTCAAAAGAAAAAGGAAGGCTCTGAGGTTTTAAAATTCTAAATTTTCTCAGATAGGTGTCCAAATAAAAAAGAGGCTGTTTCGTATTATGATACAGCCTCTTTAACGTTTTCTATTTTACTAAAGGATTTAAAATGTAAAAATCCTTGTTTCTATGCGACTTATTTAGAAAGTACTTCTGCCACCGTTTTGCCGATGAATGCAGGTGAATCTACTACATGAATACCACATTCGCCCATTATTTTCATTTTTGCTGCTGCTGTATCATTTGCACCGCCAACGATGGCGCCAGCATGTCCCATTCTTCTTCCTTTAGGGGCTGTTTGTCCTGCAATAAAACCAATTACAGGTTTCTTCAGGTTGTCTTTAATCCAATATGCAGCATCTACTTCCATCGTTCCGCCAATTTCGCCAATCATTACTATGGCATCTGTTTCGGGGTCATCCATAAATAAGGCGACTGCATCTTTAGTAGAAGTACCAATAATTGGGTCTCCACCAATGCCAATAGCAGTTGAAACACCATACCCTGCTTTTACTACTTGGTCGGCGGCTTCATACGTCAATGTACCGGATTTTGAAACAATGCCGATTTTTCCTTTTTTAAAAACAAAGCCTGGCATTATGCCTATTTTTGCTTCATCTGCCGTGATGATACCTGGACAATTGGGTCCAATCATTCGCACGCCTTTTGAGGTAACATAATTTTTGGCTTTTATCATATCTTGCACTGGAATACCTTCGGTAATCGTTACGATTAATTTAATTCCGGCATCAGCAGCTTCCATTATGGCATCGGCAGCAAAAGCAGGTGGAACAAAAATAATGGAAACATCTGCACCAGTTGTTTTAACTGCGTTTTCTACTGTATTAAACACTGGTTTGTCCAAATGAGTAGTTCCTTCTTTACCGGGTGTTACACCGCCTACTACATTGGTTCCGTATTCTATCATTTGGGATGCATGGAAGGTGCCTTCTTTTCCGGTAAATCCTTGCACTACTACTTTTGAGTTTTTATTAACTAAGATGCTCATTTTATTTAGATATTTTAGATAAATCTTCTATAATTTTTTGATGTCTTACATCCCGGGCTTCTTTCAAAAAGTCAGATGCGAATATAAAATTTATTAATTCTTTGTTGTCTGTTTCAAAAAGTGAATGTTTTGTTCCTTCCCAGTGTTTATTGCCTTCGTGTAGAAATAAGATTTTATCTCCATTGGTAATTACACTATTCATGTCATGTGTATTAGTAATGGTGGTAATTTTATATTCTGCCGTAATTTCCATAATTAATTCATCAATTACAATGGATGTTTGAGGGTCTAATCCTGAATTGGGTTCATCGCAAAATAAATATTTAGGATTCATTACGATAGCACGAGCTATACCTGTACGTTTTTGCATACCTCCTGAGAGTTGTGAAGGATATTTTGCATTGGTATTAGGCAGATTTACTCGTTTCAATACTTCATTTACTCTATCTTTCTTGTCGGACATGGGCATTTTGGTAAACATATCCAAGGGGAATCTAACGTTTTCTTCTACCGTGAGGGAGTCAAAAAGGGCTCCACCTTGAAACAACATTCCTATTTGTTTGCGAACTTCATTTTTTTCAAAAATATTCATGGCCACATAATCCTCCTGATCAAACAACACATGTCCTTCTGTGGGGGTGAGTAATCCAACAATACATTTTAATAAAACCGTTTTTCCTGAACCACTTTTGCCTATGATAAGGTTATTTTTACCTGCATCAAATACCGTAGAGATACCGTTCAACACTTGTTGTGTTCCAAAAGATTTTTTCACATCTATTACTTCTATCATCTAATCAGGTTTAATTTAATAACAACCAAGCTAATACAAAATCTGCAATCAACACCATAACACTGCTTAATACTACTGCTCTGGTGCTTGCTTTTCCAATTTCTATAGAACTACCATACGCATAAAAACCTTGATAACAAGATATAGAAGTAATCAAAAATCCAAATACGGCTGCTTTTGTGAGCATGATAAAGATATTTTTTGAAATAAAATTCATTAATATACCTTGTATAAAATCTTCTGAAGAAACATAACCTGTTAAATCACCGGCGATAGCTCCACCGGCAATACCTGTTATTGCTGAAATAACGACTAATATTGGCACCATGGTAAGGGCGGCCGCCAATTTGGGGCCAATTAAATAAGAAATAGTGTTTACTCCCATGATTTCTAAAGCATCTATTTGCTCTGTAAGGCGCATTGTTCCTAATTCTGAAGATAAGTTAGAGCCCACTTTTCCAGCTAAAATTAAGCAAGAAATAGTAGGTGCTAATTCTAAAATCATGGATTCTTTTACTACATATCCAACATAATACATCGGCACCATGGAGCCTGCTAAATTATATGCAAACTGAACGGTTGATACTGCGCCGATAAAAAATGAAATTAAAATTATTATCATTACAGAACCTACACCTATGTTGGCCATTTGCCGCAAGGTTTCTTTCCAATACATGGCTGCGCGCTCAGGTTTGGTAAAGCATCTAAAAACCATTACAACATATCTTCCTATATGAAATAAAGGGCCTCCTGATGCGTGAATATATTCTGCCATTGGTGTGTATTACTTAAAAACGTGTAAAAATAGGATATTTTTAGAATATGTAAAGGATAAAAGCAAAAAGCGAAAAGAATTTATAATTTTATAGCTAAATAAATCATTAAAGATTCTTTATTTGGTATGTTAAAAATCTACTTAATATGAATATTGTTATAACAGGTGCCAGTAAAGGTATTGGAAAAGCAATAGCAGAACGATTTGCTATTGAAAACCATCGGGTTATTATTTGCTCTAGAAAGGAAGAAAATTTAAAATCTATAAAAGATAGTTTTCCTTCTATTTTAACGTTTCTGTGTGACGTTTCCATAAAGGATGAAATTCTTCGTTTTGGTGATTTTGTATTAGAAAATTTTGAGACGATTGATGTTTTAATTAATAATGCGGGCATTTTTGTTCCGGGAAAGCTAACAGAGGAAGCCGATGGGGTATTGGAAAAAACAATTGACACTAATTTATATAGTGCCTATTATTTGACACGAAAGTTAGCACCTAAATTTATAGAACAAAGGAACGGTTATATTATTAACATGTGTTCGGTGGCAAGCTTTAAAGCGTATGAAAATGGGGGTAGTTATTCTATCTCAAAATTTGCTTTATTAGGATTATCCAAAACGCTTCGGGAGGAATTAAAACCTTATGATATAAAAGTAACTGCTATTATGCCCGGTGCTACGCTAACGGATTCTTGGCAGGGAGTAGATTTGCCAGAAAATAGATTTAGCAAACCAGAAGACATAGCTGAGTTGATATATACTATTACGCATATCAGCAAACTATCTGTTGTGGAAGAATTAATTATCCGTCCGCAATTAGGTGATATATAGATTAATCTGGGTTTAAACCTACTGCACATGGTTGTGTCATTTTTGATGAATATTTTACTATATTCGCCTTTATATTTTATTGATATTTTTGACCAACCTGGCAAACATCCTTTAGCCACTACTCAATTGGGCAGAAATTATAATTACAATTAAAGTATGAAAACAAACAAAATTGTTTCTAACAACATCCCTATTTCTGTATCATTAAGTTCCACCTTAGAAGCAGAAAAAGATCAGGTGAAATTAAAATATGACAAAAAGAGGCTTATAATCATTTCGATACTTGCCATTTTTATTGCGGTATTCATCAGTATTATTGCCAAGTTATTAATTTATTTAATCGACCTAATTACGAATATTTCTTTTTATGGAAAATTTTCGATAGCAGAAGCAAGTCCGGCGGGAAATACTTTAGGGATTTGGGTAATATTTATTCCTGCTATTGGCGGAATCATTGTTGGGTTAATTGCTTTATATGGCTCCAAGGCTATCCGCGGACACGGCATTCCAGAAGCCATGGAGCAAATTCTTACCAATCAAAGTAAAATAAAACCTACCATTACATATCTGAAACCAATATCGTCTGCCATTTCTATTGGTTCTGGAGGTCCGTTTGGGGCTGAAGGTCCTATTATAGCTACCGGTGGAGCTTTAGGCTCTACGCTTGGGCAATTAGTAAAAATTTCTCATCACGAGAGAAAAATATTGCTGGCAGCAGGTGCTACTGCGGGCATGTCAGCCATCTTTGGCAGTCCTATTGCTGCTATTTTTCTTGCCATCGAATTATTGCTCTTTGAATTTTCGCCACGCTCTATTATTCCAGTTGCCTTGGCTTGTATAACTGGTGCAGCAGGGCATCATTTATTATTCGGACAAGTTCCAGTTTTCAAAATCAATACTGTACTATCCACAGCCAGCAATAGTGCATTATTTGCTTATAGTATTATAGGAATTATTATTGGTTTATTTTCCATTATCACTACAAAAATTGTATATTTTATCGAAGATAGTTTTGAAAAATTACCCATTCATTGGATGTGGTGGCCGGCATTAGGAGGAATTGCTGTTGGAATAATTGGGTATATAGAACCTAAAACATTGGGCGTTGGGTATAACAATATTACAGATATACTATCAGGAAATCTTGCACTAAATTTAATAGTATCACTTTGTGTTTTCAAATTTATTTCTTGGTCTATTTCATTAGGTAGTGGCACGTCTGGTGGCACATTAGCTCCATTGCTTACCATTGGTGGTGCTGCGGGTGCAATATTAGGTTATTTTATTACATATACATTTCCTGCTTCTGGTGTAAACATCCCTTTGGCAGCATTAGTAGGTATGGCAGCAATGTTTGCTGGTGCATCAAGAGCATTTATTACATCTATAATTTTTGCATTAGAAACTACCGGACAGGCAAATGCCCTTCTTCCTTTATTAGCTGCATGCAGTGCTTCTTATTTTGTTTCATTTTTTTTAATGGAAAATACTATTATGACAGAAAAAATAGCAAGAAGAGGCGTTAAAACTCCTGATTCTTATAAATCTGATATTTTAGAAAAGATAAATGTAGCGCAAGTAATGGATGACAATATTTTAGTGCTTAGTTCGGATAATAGTATTGAGGAAACTATTGATTGTTTAGAAAAAGCCCCCGAATATAAGAGCAATTACTACATTGTTTCAACAGAGCAAGGCGAATATTTGGGTATCATTAGTTCTTCTCAATTGTACAACAGAATGAATAAACCTGAAATAAAACTAAAAACACTGATTCAACATAAATTAATTTCAATAGAAAACAATAGAAATTTAAAAACAGCAATTGAGTTAATGGCAAATGAACACATAGATGTTCTTCCTGTATTATCCAGTGAAACGCGTTTAATTATTGGAGTACTTTCTTACTCGAATATAATCACTTGCTATAGATTAGGACAGAAGGAGTATCAACAAAATAATCCCACTATATCCTTAAAAAGAAACGGCCTAAAATTACTAGTACATGGCAAAAAAATCAAACATCTTTTTAATGCCTAATTTTTATATTACCAACAGAGATTTAAATAATTATTTTAAAATTCTCAAATAGCAAGTTGGTTGTTATATCAGGTTGTTTATGATATATTTTATATATTGTGAACTTAAAATATAATTTTATGAGCTTAAATACAAAAGGTCAAGAAGCATATAGAAGCATGGTACTTTCACCTTTTTTT
>JBDKHK010000087.1:0-48265 GCA_039797705.1 Bacteroidota bacterium | reverse complement strand
ACTTGCACATTTTGAATATCATTTACAGAATTGAATTTCCCCACCAAACGCACTGAATTATTTTCGGTATCGGTTTGCAATTTTCCCGCAGGTAAATCTATACCAGAACGGTTTACAGCTTCCACCACTTGAACCAAAGAAAGCTTATAGAGTTTCAATTTGTCTTTATCCACTTTGATTTGAATTTCCCGTTCTTCTCCACCCAAAATGGTTATTTCCGCAACGCCTTTTAATTGTTGGACTTGTGGTAAATAATCATCTTTCATTTTTTGGTAAAATGCAGTAGGCTTTAAATTACTCGTTGCACTTACCGACATTATTGGTAAATCGTTTGGAGAAACCTTGCTCATTACAGGACTTAAAATATCCTTGGGTAAATCTTTCCGAATGTTATCAATATAGCGTTGAGCATCCTGCATCGTCTTGTCCAAATCTGTTCCATATTTCAAGTTGGCAATGATGATAGAAGCATTTGGCAAAGACTTCGTAACCAAATAATCTACGCCCTCCAAATTGGAAAGAGCATCTTCAATTTTCCGTGAAACAGAAGTTTCCACCTCATTGGGTTCAGCACCGGGATAAACCGTTCGGATGACCACAACAGGTTGATTAAAATCGGGCATTAATTCATAGCTCAAATTTTTGTAGCCAATAATTCCCAATAGGGCAAATACACTGAAAAGCACGATAATCAGCGATGGGCGTTTGATTGATATTTCTGTAATATTCATTTTTTTTAAGTTAAAAGTTAATAGTGAAAAACTAAAAGTTGCGTTCCAGAATTTTCACCTTTTAGTTTTTAATTTTTCACTTTTAATTTTAAGTTTTTATCTTTTAGTTTTAAACATTTTTAAGTGTCTTTATAGAAGAAACAAGCATAGCAATTAACTCCTTACATTCGGTTTGCAGACTTTCAAATAATTTTATTTCAAGATAATTTGTGTCAAACAAAATAGACAGCCAATACTCTGTTTCATTTGCTTCTTTAAGTGAAATATGTAATTTATGGATGAAATCTGCTTTGCTTTGTGCAAATTCTCCCTCTCTAATTAATGCACCAATTGCAGTTCCCGAGCGAAGAATTTGTTTACTCAAAACAAACTCCTTTTTATCTGTTTGTAAAAACTGTGAAAGTTTCACAATACGAATTGCAAATTGATAACTTTTATTTTTTAAAATTGACTTACTCATAATATTTATATTTTAGTTTTTCACTTTTAGTTTTTAGTTTTTAATTAAAGTTACATTCGCTCCGTCAAAAAGATTGATAAAACCGTTTATAATAATGATGTCGTTTTCATTTAAGCCGTTAGTTACAATCGTTTTATTGCCACTGTTTTTTGATGTCGTTATCGTTTGCAAAACAGCTTTTCCGTTTTTCACTACATAAACTTGAATTTTATCCGTACTTTCAATAATTGCAGAAGAGGGAATGAGAATGCCTTTTTCTTGCGTGCTTTCTCCAAAATTTACTTTACCAAACATTCCCGATTTTATGGTTAAGTTTTTGGTGTTTGTAACTTGAAACTGTATAGGAAAACTATTGCCCATATTGGCTTTGCTTCCAATCATTGTTATTTTTCCAGAAAGAGAAATATCAGGATATACATCAGCACTAATTTTGTAAGTTAGATTGTTTTGAAACTGAGCCAAATTATTTTCGGGAACATTTATCGTAAAGCGTAAAGTGCTTATATCTGTAATTTGCAACAACGGAACTCCTGGTGCTGCGAAAGCTCCAATTTCACTTAATTTTGCTGTAACAATGCCATTGAAAGGTGCTTTAATCGTTGTTTTATTGATTTGTTCCTGAATGGTTGCTTTTTGCACTTTTGCAGACTTCAAACCTAACTGTGCTTTTTCTAATTGTACGCCTTGAATAGCATCTGCTTGGGTTAAAATCGTATAGCGTTTCACGTCATCTTCCAAGCCCTCCATCTGCACTTGAACCGTTTGTAGTTGAAGTTTCAACAATGAATTATCTAATTGAATAAGCGTTTGTCCTTGCTGAACAATATCGCCTACATCTACTAAAACACTATTGATTTTCCCTTGTGTTTCCGCACTAATTTTGGTCTCTTTGTTAGGTTCAAATGTGCCTGTAAAAGCATTTTCTTCACTTAAAGATTTTAAACGAATGGTATCCACTTCTACCGAAATAGGTTTTTCTTTATCGTATTGATACACCTTGCTTTCGGTCGTTTTTTTGTTGCTTATCAATTTGAAAACCACCAATGCAATCACCGCAAGCGTAATTACAATTCCTATTATTTTCTTCCAGTTCATATCCTTAATTTTTAATTCGTAATTTTTAATTCGTAATTTTTAATTTTTAATTGATCCCGTTAGCTTTTTAATCTCCAAATCAGCTTTCAGATAATCTACAACAGCCGACAAGTAATTTTGCTGTGCTTCACGAAGTGCATTGTCCGCTAATAAAACATCAGTCAATGTTGCTGTACCTTGCTTTTGTTGCAACACCGTCTTTTCGTAAATATCTTTCGCTAAAGCAATCTGATTTTCTGTATTGGTAATGGTGGATTTTGCTGTATTTCGTTGTCTAACAGCATTTTCAATTTCCATTTTATTTTTATCGCTGATTAATTGTGTTTGCAATTCATTATTATTGATTTCTAATTTCTTTTGATTGATTTTTCGCTGGGTAACCGTTCCATTGAAAAGCGGATATGAAAACTGTATTCCTGCAAAACTTACCGGATAGAATTTCAGAAAATCATTTGGCGTTTTATCGTAGCCAAAACCTGTAGTACCGTAAGAAGCAACCAAATTCAGCGAGGGCAGAAACCGTGATTTGTTGAGCGTACTCACTTCACTATTCAAGAGTTTGTTTTGCGTCTGAATTATTTTCAAATCCAAAATGTTTGCTGTATTGTTTTCTACCAGAATTTGTTGCTCTATTTGAGTGTTAATAGTAATGTTTTGTTCTAATGGAATACCGATATTCAGTTTCAAAGCATTGACAATTGAAATGAATTTGTCGTGAACGATTTCCCTTTGCGTAGCCAACTGTTCCGCTTGCAATTTTACTTTGCTCACATCTGTTCCCTTTGCTAATAATTGCTCTTTCAATAATTCCATATTTTTCAGTAGTTTTTGGGTGTTAATCAGATTACTTTCCAAAAAATCAATTTGATGTTTCAGAATTTGAGCATTGTAATACAGCGTAGTAATGTCGTATAAAACCTGTTCTTCCGATTTTTGAAATTGAAGTTGTGTTAGTTCATTAGCAATTTTTGTATTCGCAATTGCTCCATACACTTGCGGATTGTACAAAGGCATTGCTAATTGTACATTTGCATTGATGTTGTGCGGAACACCGAATTGCAGGTTTCTAAACTGTCCTTCCGGTGCTTGCGGATTGAGTGCATTCATCGGCATTAGTTGCGTAGGCAATTCCATAAAATATTTGTAATCGGCATTGGCGGTAACTTTCGGAATCAAATTAGCTTGAGCTTCTTTTTTCTTTTGTTCGCTGATGCTGATATTATTTTTACTGATTTGCAAGGTTTTGTTATAGACCTGTGCCGTATCAATACATTGTTTCAAAGTCCAGACCTCCTGTGCCTGAACAGTATTCCACCCGAAAATAATCAGTAGAATAAATATAGGTTTGCGAGTATTCACTAACATAATAAGGTAAATTTTTTTATTTAAATGTTTTTTCTTCTTTTAATCCATTTATATCCTTCAAACCACAACACCGAAACGGCTGCAATCAAAACAGAAATCCCTAATTCTTGTATATTCAAATTTTTAACTTGAAAGAAAGATGCAAATGGTGGAATATAAAGTATGGCAAAAAGCAGTATTAACGTTGTTCCAATAACGATAGGAAACAATTTATTTTTATTCTTAAAGCTATCCAATACACTGTAAACAAACGAGCGATTGACCAAACTCAAAAACACATTTGCAAAAATTAAAGTGGTGAAAACAATAGCTCTTGTAGTGGTTTCATCACTTCCGCTTTGTACAGTAAATTGATACGCAAATAAAACGCCTATTGTAATAGCCAATCCTTGAATGATGCTAATGCTTAATTCTTTCCAATTCAGAAAGGTATCGGTCATTTTTCGTGGTTTTTGTAACATCGTGTTTTTTTCCATTGGTTCATTTTCATAAACAATGGAACACGTTGGACCCATAATTAATTCCAAGAAAATAACATGAACTGGCGTAAAGATATGCGGATAAATCCAACCCAAAAACAAGGGTAAAGAAACGGTGAGAATAATCGGAATATGAATGGAAATAATATACTGAATGGCTTTTTTTATATTGGTGTAAATTCTTCTTCCTGCTGCAATTCCAGTTATTAATTTTTCTAAATCATCGTTTGTTATTACCAAGGCTGCGGCAGCTTTTGCAATTTCCGTTCCTTTATTTCCCATTGCCACGCCAATGTGAGCAGCTTTCAGCGCAGGAGCATCATTCACACCGTCGCCCAGCATGGCAACCACTTCGCCGTCTTGTTTCAATGCGTTGACCATTGCTAATTTTGCTTCTGGAAACATACGGGTAAACAGGGTTGTATTTCTCGATAACTCAATTAATTCCGCTTCTGAATGATGCATGAGTTCTGTTCCGTTCACTGCTGGTGACTGACTGCTGATTCCAGCTTGTTGCGCAATGGCATTGGTGGTATCTGCATTGTCGCCAGTAATTACTTTTACTTTAATTCCTGCAGCATAAATTTTGTGAAATACCTCTTGAATGTTTTTCTTTGGCGGATCGTAGAACACCGTAAATCCTAAAAATTCAAATAAAAAATCTTGTTGTTTTTCAGGAAAATTACTCCCTTCAAAATGAGCTTTAGCAACACCTAAAACGCGATAACCTTGTTTGCCAAAATCGCTCATTTGCTGACGCAATTTTTCTTTTTCGCTTTCTGAAAGATTAGACACCGCAAGAATGGCTTCGGGTGCACCTTTGGTAGCAACAATGCGTTCTCCCAACCCATTTTCAAAAAGATGTGTCATCATCGGTGGTTTTCCCGCCAACGGATATTCATGTATCATTTGGAAATCCTTGCGTTGGTCGCTGGACTGTGTTTGCTCGTAAATTTGATGAAGTGTTTTTTCCATCGGATCAAACGGAACGGGTTCACTGCTCCACATTGCAAAGCGAATAAGTTCAGAAAGTTCCGATGTATGAAATTGATTGTCGTCAAATACTTTATTCGTTTTGTAATCAAACAAAGATTTCAAGTGCATGGAATTTTCGGTAATGGTTCCAGTTTTATCGGTACAAATTACAGTTGTGCTTCCCAATGTTTCTACCACGCTGCTTCGTTTAATGATAACGCCTTCACGCATCAATTTCCATGCACCCAATGCCATAAACGTAGTGAAAGCCACAGGAATTTCTTCGGGCAAAATAGACATTGCCAAGGTTAATGCCGCCAGTAAACTTTCAATAAAGTTGCGTGATTGCCAAAAACTATACGCCCAAACGAGTAGAAAAATAACAACGCCAATAATTGCCATTCCTTTTACAAATCTGGTAATCTGAATTTGCAACGGTGATGCTTCTTCTTTTATATTTTGAATGGATTCTCCAATTTTCCCTAGTTTGGTTTCTGCTCCAATTTTTTCAACCTTAAAAACTGCTAACCCTGAAACAACTAAAGTGCCACTATATACATTTTTATCTTCTGTTTCCTGACTTTTAAACACCGAAAAACTTTCACCGGTAAGCGATGCTTCATTCACCGAAAAGTCGTTGCTGTGAACAATTTCGCCATCGGCATTAATCATTTTTCCTTCTTCAATGATGCACAAATCACCCACAGCAATTTCGTTGGTAGGAATTTGAATGACAGTAGAGTTTCGAATAACGACACTTAAAGGTTCATTTAATTTTTCTAAAGCCTCTAATGCTTTTTTACTACGATTATCTTGATAGAACGAAATCCCCGAAACAACAATAATTGCGCCCAACATAAAAACCGCTTCTGAATAATTGCCCACAATTAAATAAATAATCGACACGGCAATGAGCAAAAGCAACATCGGCTCTTTCAAAATATCAAACAACAACACATACCAAGTACTTTTTTGGGCAGTATTGGCTTGATTGTACCCGTGTTTAATACGAGAAATATTTACTTCTTCCGAAGTAAGACCTGTAAGGTATTTTGGAATGTTGTATGGCATTATATCTTTATTTGCACTTAAGCTAAATTTATTTTTCAATCATTTTCAAAATTCCATTCAAAACCGTTTTTCCGTCTTTAATTAAATTGGATTTATGTCCTGAAAGTTTCCATTTCAATACAGTCATTCTCATTCCTCCAATAATTATGGTCGTTAGTGTTGATGAACCTATCGATTTACTATACTCACCTTTTTTTTGTCCTTTTTCAATGTTAGATAAAACTACGCTTTGCATCAGCTCAATTATTTCTGAAACTTTATTACTTAAACTTTCATCAAAATGGAAAATACTTTCAGCAAAAATGACACTCACAATAGCCGGTTTATTGGTAAAGGTTTGTAGTTGTGAATTAAAAATGGCTCTTAACCTATCGCCTTCCGTTTCGTTTGGTGGAGAAGGAATAGATTGAATACGATTTTTCATTTCTGTTTTGAAGTATTCCAATAAACTCAACAGTATTTCATTTTTACTCTTGAAGTGGCGATATAATGCTGGCTCCGACAAACCGATGTCTTCAGCCAATGTTTTAATGGTTAAATGCTGAATTCCAAATTTTGAAATTCTATTGGTTGCCGCTTCCATGATTTCAATTTGCCTGGATGTAAACTGTTGCATAGTAGAATAACAATTTATGTTAGTGAGTGTTCACTTACAAATATAAGGCTATTTTTATTAAAATGCATAAACTATATTATTTGATTACTAATTTTAAGTAAAATAAACCTAATCGTAAAAACTACATATAAGATAAGCAAAACACGTTGCTATATCTTCTTTACATTAAAAAAATCCTAAATTCGTGTTTATTAGTCAGTTAGTTAAGAATAATTTTGCATTTTTGTAGTCCACCAAAACAACCATCATGAGAAAGGCAGATATTATCACCACTATTTCAGAGAAAACAGGAGTGCCAAAAGTTGACGTGTTAGTAACCATGGAAGCTTTCTTTAAAGAAGTAAAAGATACTTTAGCAGACGGAGAAAATTTATATGTACGTGGTTTTGGAAGTTTTATCGTTAAAACCCGTAAAGCAAAAATTGGACGTAATATCAAAAAAAATATTGCGATAGAAATACCAGAACATCAGATTCCTGCATTTAAACCCTCAAAGGTATTTGTAGAACAAATAAAAGAATCTAGTGCTAAGCGTTTACAAACCAATGAGTAATAATAGAAAAAAAATATCGTGCAGAAAGGTCAGTTAGTTTTAGGAGTAGGAACCATCGTTTTGGCTTTAATATTATTTTTTGGAGGTAAAACTGTTCTTAAAAAAGAAAAAAATGCAGAAATGACACATACTGCAGTGGAAAGTATTTCTTTTGAGGACTATGAGGCGCAACAAATAAAGAAATTGATGCCCTCTGAAGTAGAACAGGTAAATCTATTAAAATCATCATTAAAATCTCTACAAGAAACGGACACAACTGCTCGCAAAAAGATACTGCATCAGCTATCCGATTTTTGGAAAAATTTAGACAACAGAGCAATAGGAGCCTATTATCATTATCAACAAGCTGAGGTGGAAGGCAGCAAGCATGCCTTGGAAGATGCTGGAGACATACTGGTTAATGTATATAAAAGTGGAGCAGATTCAATTATTTCAAATAATTTGATTACCTTTGCCCTCCGTTCTTACAACGAAGCTGTACAAAAAGATAGTAACGATATCGGGTTAAAGCTAAAATTGGCAGATGTATATGTACAAGGCTCTTCGGAACCTATGAAGGGTATTAGTATGCTGAAAGAGTTGGAGCAAAAGCATCCCGACAATATACAACTTCAAATAGCTTTAGGAAGACTTTCCATACAATCAGGACAGTTGGACAAAGCAAAAGAACGATTTAAGAAGGTGTTGCAATTAGAACCACAAAATACAGAAGCTCTATATTTTATGGCAATCACCGAAGCACAACTTGGACACACGGATGAAGCTACTCGTATGTTTGAGATGTGTAAGATAATTGTAAACAACGAAGAATTTAGTAAAGAAATAGACGAAATCGTCAAAAGTTTAAAAAAATAAAAAAGATTAATTATGCCTTGTGGTAAAAAAAGAAAACGTCATAAAATAGCGACGCACAAACGTAAAAAAAGACTAAGAAAGAATCGTCACAAGAAGAAATAAGTCGATAGTCGAATGTAATTAGTCCATAAATTTTTATTATAAAATAAAAACAAAACACTAAATACACGATGACTAATGACTCTAAAACACTCAACTATTATGGTAAAAGAATTAGTAATCCATGCTAATTCGAAAGGTGTTGAAATTGCTCTACTTGAGAACAAAAAATTAGTCGAATACCATCTTGATTCTTACGATAAAGAAGGCTTTTCTGCTGGAGATATTTATCTAGGCAGAGTAAAAAAGTTAAATCCGGGATTGAATGCTGCTTTTGTTGATATTGGCAGCGAAAAAGATGCATTTATACATTATTCAGATTTAAGCCCATATATCCGTTCTGTTCGCAGATATAGTTCGGAAGCATTTAAGGGCGAGCAATCACACCTTTTGAATACATTTGAATTTGAACCGAGCATTCAAAAAGACGGAGTTATTTCCGATGTTTTAGAAAAAGGTGACATCCTTATCTTTCAAATTTCCAAAGAGGCCATCTCTACCAAAGGTCCTCGTTTAACCTGTGAACTCTCCATTCCAGGGAGATATACTGTTTTAGTACCGTTTTCAAAAACAATTGGAATTTCAAAAAAAATAGGACAACAAGAAGAAAGAGAACGCCTATTGCAAGTAGTTCAAAAGATAAAACTTAAAAACTTTGGGGTGGTAGTACGCACCAATGCTGAAGGGATAGGAGAAGATGAACTGAAGCATGATATAGAGAATCTACTGCACAAATGGAAGGTGATGACGGAGAATGTCAAATTTCAAAATCCGCCAAAACTATTATTAAAGGAAATGAATAAAACCTTTTCGATAGTTCGGGATTTAATGAATGATAGTTTTTCTAAAATCGTTACAGATGACACCACATTACATGGCGATTTAAAAGCATATATCAAAGAACATGCACCAGAGCAATCCAATATACTCGTTAAGTATGAAGATAAAGTTCCTTTATTTGAAACATTTGATATCAGCCGCCAGATTAAGGCTGCATTTGGAAAAACAGTGACATTAAAAAGTGGGGCGTATTTAATTCTGGAGCATACGGAAGCATTGCATGTAATTGATGTGAACAGCGGGCCGAAAATTAAAAAAGACATTGCGCAAGATACTTTAGCATTTAATATTAATGTGGAGGCTGCACAAGAAATAGCCCGACAATTGAGATTGCGTGAAATAGGAGGTATTATTGTAGTTGATTTTATTGACATGAAATCTGCCGAGTATAAGCATAAATTGTATGAAGTGATGCAAGAGGCCATGAAGCCTGACAAAGCGAAACATGTAATACTACCGATTAGTAAATTTGGTTTGATGGAAATCACCCGGCAACGCATGAAAGAACAAGTAGTAATTGATACGCGCGATCCATTATTGCATAACAATAAGTACAAAGTAGATCAACCTTTGCAAATTATTGACAATATTCGGGCAGAGTTATTTCAACTGAAAACACATTCACACAAAAATTTCTTGTTGTATGTACATCCGTTTATTTATGCCTATTTAAAAAAAGATACTTTTTCTTTCAGGATGTATTGGTTTGCCAAAACCAATAAAATTATCCGTTTGATACAAGATTCATCTTTGTATTTAGGAGAATATAAATTGCAAACGAAAGAACAATAATTAGGTATTACGACTGTATCACCAACACAAGGCTATAAATATTTTTTCAGCAATTCATCCACCCGTTTTTGTACCTCAGGATTGATTTCTAATACGGGTGCATGATGTGGTTTGATGCGTGCGTCAATGATAAGCGTATCGCAACTCCAATGTTTGTTTTCAAATCGTTCATTAATACCGTAAATATCATGAGATGGGTTGCTGCGAGTGAACGTTACCCAAAGGAAATTATTAAAATCTGCAGCTAAGAAATCTGCGTCGTCGCAAATAACTATCAGAGGTAAACCACTGTCCATTGTCCATTGTCCATTGATTTGCTTTATAACACTATCGTCTATTGCCTCTACTGCTAAAATTCCTTTTGTAACTAATTTTGGATTTGTAAATGCCGCAGGCAATGGAAAACTATCTGGTAATTTTTCCAATAATACTCGTTTTTTACTTCCACTTGCTGCTATAATAACTTTGCTACCAGTATTTAATCCATCGCCACTATAATCTAAAGTATCAATAGTAGTTTTAGTTTGGAAATGAATATCGCGCGATAAATCAATGCGTTCTAAAACATGGTGAAAAAAACGTTCTTCCTGATGAGTAGTCAACGTTTCATCATCACTCTTATCTGCAATAAATAAAAATTTTGCCAATGACAATTGCCCAGTTCCCAAAATATGATTGGAAATTGTTAATAATTCCTGAGGTCTTTTTTCGGTATAATATGGGGTATATCTTTCACTGCCTATTGCTAATAAAAGTGGGTGTACGCCAGCGGCATCTACGGCATGTATTTCATGCACTCCAGGAATCTCCGCACTGATTGCGCTGCCCGTCATTTCATGTATCATATTGCCAAAAGCTGTATCTTCTTGTGGTGGGCGACCTACCACTGTAAAGCTCCAAATGGCATTTTTTTTGGCATATACATTTCGCACCTTCATCACAGGAAAATCATGTTTTAATGAATAATATCCAAGATGATCACCAAATGGACCTTCTGGTTTATTTTCATTTGGATATACTTCTCCTGTTATCACAAAATCGGCATCTGTGCTCAAGCAGAAACCCTCTTCATCGTACATATACCTGAAACGTCTGCCGCCCAATGCTCCGGCAAAAGTCAACTCCGACAATCCTTCGGGCAATGGCATTACAGCGGCAAAACTATGTGAAGGCGGACCGCCCACAAAAACAGATACTTTCATTGGTTTTCCCAGCTTATTCCATTTTGTTTGATGCACGCCAATGCCACGATGCAACTGATAATGCAATCCAATTTCTTTATCTTGTATATATTCATTTCCAGAAAGTTGAATTCGATACATACCAACATTGGAATGCATCACTCCAGGTTTTTCAGGGTCTTCTGTATAAACAATTGGCAAGGTAACAAATGCTCCGCCGTCTTTTTCCCAGCAGTGCAATGGAGGCAAATCGCTGATTTTTATTTTTTCAAAAGAGTGGGAAGAAACCTTTTTAGGCAATGCTTTCCATGCAGCTAAAGCTACGCCTATATTTTGCAAAGGATGTTGGATAGCTTGCATCGGATCGGACTTTAATGCAATCATTTTTTTTACATTTTCCAATGTATCTTTGAAAAGAAATTTACTGCGTTCTGTTGTTCCAAATAAATTAGAAACTGCTTTGTAGCGAGAGCCTTTTACCTTTTCAAACAAAACTGCTTTTCCTTTTGCTTCGTGGATACGCAGGTGAATAGCTGCCATTTCTAAATATGGATCTACTTCTTCTTTGATTCGGATAAGCTGTCCATTTTTATCCAAATCATCCACACATTCTTGTAAGGATTTATATGCCATGATGATATTACAAAAATACGCTTTTTAATGGCGCTTGTATTTTACTTTTGAAAAGAATTACATAAGTCACTATTTATTCGTTTCTATAAAAGATTTCGCATCTACATCAAAAGTTTGCCATTCTTCATAATGTGGTGCATGTGCCGACAATAGATATTTATTGGGGTCATATTTTATTTTGGCGGGTGAAGTTCCTAAATTATTTACAAATTTTTGGGCGAGGTTGTTTTTAGGTAATAATCCATCTTTTGCACCCCAAACCAACATTATGGGGAGTGTTATTTGATTTAACTTAGGAGTCAAGTCTAAATGTGTAAAAATAGATTGTCCTTCATAAGTTAACTGAGCCGGTGCGAATTCTGAATTTTTGAAAGCTAAATCAATTTCAAATTTAGGAATACTAGAACTTCGTATTTGTACATTACTTGAATTAAACATTATTCCGGAAACTTGATTCAAATAAGACATGTGTTGTTTAAATTCTTTAGACGTTAACACTGGATGTTGTACGTAAAAATTTTTACAATTTTGCCAATAATCAACATTTTTTCCAATAGCAATTAATGAGTCTGCTTTGTGTAAAATCCATTGCATTGACAATTCGGCACCGTGTTTAATATCATACGCTGCATCTTCTATAATCGCACCTTTTAATTTTCTTTGATGTGCTGTATCTAGTAAATAGTATGTTGCCAAGCCACCTCCCCAACTTACTCCATGAAGAAATATCTTATCAGCTTTGGCTACTTGTTTGGTAAAATCTACAATATTATCTAAATCTTCGCCAAACTGTTCTATAGTCATTTTATTGGTTGGTGTATTTCCCTGTGTAACCCCCGAGCCTCTTTGGTCATAATATACTACTTTATAATATTTCTCTATTTCTTGCCAATATACATTAGCGCGCTCACCTTGTGCCGTTCCGCCGGGACCGCCATGAACAAAAACTACTGCTATATCCGAGTTAATATTTCCACAAACGCGCACTGGCAATGCTATATTACCAACTTTTACAAAGTAATAATTATCTAACTGATCGTTGGCGGGTTTTGGATCTTTAGAGCAGCTTACCAATGTGATAGTTACTATCAAAAGAACAGAAAGTATATTTATTTTAAATCGCATGGTTTATTCTTTTATTCTTCTGAAAACATAAGATAATCCTATTTCTCCATACACATGTTTTATCCAAAAACCATTGCTTGGATAGCGATAGAACACCCCAAATCCTGCATTAATAGCCAAAGGAGTTTTGGAGTTTTTGGAAAAATCATATCCTGCTACTAATTTCCCACCCAACATCAAATTATGGTATCCAAATGGTTCTTTTTTAAATGTTCCATCCTTTTTGCGTTCATAAACTGGAGCGTTCAATTTGGTGTACATATATCCTGCGTCAAAGTTTAATTCCATAAAAAACCCTTTATAAAAGGTGTGGCGATAGGCTAATTCTGGGATAAAAAACAAAGCAGTATTGTATCGTTTTCTATAAATAAATCCGAAAGTAGGTTTTATAAAAATTTCTCTTTCTATAATACGTGGGCTATAGGTGCTTTTTCCTTTATTTAATTTTGGCTTGTATAATAACCGAATGCCTCCACTAAAAGTCATTCCGGTATTTAAAATAGTTGGTTTAAATAAATCTACGTCTGCAATAAGGGATGCTGATGCTAAATATTTTATATTTTTCTGCCCCTCTGTTTTAATAATATCTTTGTATTTATTATCCTGTGCTTGCATAGATGCAGCATTAATAATAAACACCAAACACAAAGAAATATTTAATAGATAATTTTTCATGTATTGTCTTAATGAATAACGTTGCAAAATAAAGAAAATTATTAGCAATTCAATATAATCATACCATCCATCCCATTTTCACACCATTTATTTCTATTCCTGTATCAATTTATCTAAAATATCTATTGCTGCTTTAGCAATAACGGTACCAGGGCCAAAAACACCTGCAACGCCTGCTTGATATAAGAAATCATAATCTTGTTTTGGAATTACGCCACCACACACCACAAAAATATCCTCTCTACCAATGGTTTTTAATTCTTCTATTAATTGTGGAATTAATGTTTTATGACCTGCTGCTAAGGAAGAAACGCCAATAATATGTACGTCATTTTCGGAAGCTTGTTTGGCGGCTTCCTTTGGCGTTTGAAATAATGGGCCTATGTCCACATCAAAACCAATATCGGCAAAGGCAGTTGCAATTACTTTTGCACCTCTATCATGCCCGTCTTGTCCAATTTTTGCTACTAAAATACGAGGACGTCTTCCTTCTTTTTCTGCAAATTCATCTGCTAATATTCGTGCTTTTTGAAAATCTTGATTCATCTTTATTTCTGCTGAATAAACTCCTGAAATACTGTGTATGGTTGCTTTATATCTTCCATATATTTTTTCTAATGCTAAAGAAATTTCGCCTAACGTTACTCGTCTTCTGGCTGCCTCCACACTTAATTCTAAAAGATTTTTGTCGTTGTTTTTGGCGGCATTTGTTAGTTGTTCTAAAATATCTTGTACAGCAGTTGCATCTCGTTTGCTTTTAATTTCTTTTAATCTTTCAATTTGTTTTTCACGAACGGCTGCATTGTCAATATCTAATATTTCTATATTACTTTCTTCTGCCGTCTGAAATAAATTTACTCCGATAATGGCATCTCTTCCGCTGTCTATACGGGCTTGTTTTTGAGCGGCTGCTTCTTCGATGCGCATTTTAGGGATGCCTGCTTCTATTGCTTTTGTCATGCCGCCATAGCTTTCTACTTCTTCTATTAATTCCCAAGCATTTCTGGCTATTTCATCGGTTAATTTTTCGACATATTCAGAACCACCCCAAGGATCTACAGTTCTGCATATTTCTGTTTCTTTCTGCAAATAAATTTGAGTATCGCGTGCAATTTTTGCAGAGAAATCTGTTGGCAATGCGATGGCTTCATCTAAGGCATTGGTGTGCAAAGATTGTGTTCCTCCTAAAGCGGCAGCCAGAGCTTCAATACAGGTTCTAGTAACATTATTAAACGGGTCTTGCTCTGTTAAACTCCAGCCTGATGTTTGGCAATGTGTGCGCAATGCCAAACTTTTTTCTGATTTTGGATGAAACTGTGAAACGATTTTTGCCCACAACATTCTCGCTGCCCGCATTTTGGCAATTTCTTTAAAATGCTGCATTCCGATAGCCCAGAAAAAAGACAAGCGCGGAGCAAAATTATCAATATCTAATCCAGCGTGGATACCTGTTCTCAGGTATTCCAACCCGTCTGCTAAAGTGTAAGCCAGTTCAATTTCGGGGGTAGCACCTGCTTCCTGCATGTGATAGCCACTGATAGAAATTGAATTGAATTTGGGCATATTTTTACTGGTGTATTCAAAAATATCTGAAATGATTTTCATCGATGCTCGTGGCGGATAGACATACGTATTTCGCACCATAAATTCTTTCAAAATATCATTTTGGATAGTGCCGCTTAATAATGCTTGTGCAACTCCTTGCTCTTCCGCTGCGACAATATAAAATGCCAAAATCGGAAGAACTGCTCCATTCATTGTCATGGATACAGAGATTTTATCTAATGGAATTTCATCAAATAATATTTTCATATCCTCCACCGAGTCTATTGCTACTCCTGCTTTTCCTACGTCTCCAAATACTCGTTCATGGTCAGAGTCATATCCACGGTGCGTGGCTAAATCAAATGCAACGGATAATCCCTTTTGTCCTTGTTGTAAATTTCGTTTATAAAAAGCGTTGGAAGCTTCTGCTGTTGAAAATCCTGCATATTGACGAATTGTCCAAGGCTGTCGGACATACATGGATGAGTAGGGACCACGCAAAAAAGGGGCAACGCCTGCAATATAATGCTGTTGAGGTAAATAGGATAAATTATTATTAGCGGCAGCTTTAGCAACTAATTCATCAAAAGAAATATCAAAAGGCTGTTGTTCCATTGAATAAAGATACTATTGTATTTATCCAAACAATAGGAATAAACGTTTATTTGTCGTTAACTTTTTAGGGCAATTCAATTCTTAATAATATTATTCCTGAACGACAGGAATAGTCAAGCTTTGTTTGTTTAATGCCGCCACTGTTTTTATTGCCAAATAAGAGAAAAATGGTGCTGCAATTATATCCATAGTATAATGTACTCGTTGTAGTAAAATCAAACTGGCTATTACTACTGCCAGTGATACCAAAATTATTTTAATCGTTTTATTTTCTGCCACTAAGAAAAACAACATAATAGCCGAAATATGTCCTGAAAAAAACAAATCTTTTACTATATACGTACCATTTCCTGAATTCATAAAAAAATTAGAAACGGTGTCTTTTAATACAATCATACCGATAGGCGGTTCTAAGGGGACAAGATAGATAGTAATGGTGCGCATAGTAAGCAATAAAGTATAGGCTTGCATGCCTTTAATAAAACGCATCGGATTATTCAAATTGGTCAAAATAAAAATTGCCAATGCAGAATAGGTCAACGAAAAAATTAGTGTGGAAGAATCAACTACTGGTAAACGAGTTAAAAGTGGATCTATAATTTGAATACCTTTTCTTTGTTCAAAAATGACCATGACCATTCGACAATATTTAAACAAGAAAATATAAGATACGGCAGTCAAAATAAATTGCAAACGAATATTCCTTTGTTGAAATGCAATTCTCCAATTATTTATAACTTCTTTGAAATATGTTTGTAATAAATTAACCATTCCTTTGTAACAAATTTGTAATATGCAAAAATAAAGTGAATAACACAAATTAACAATAGAATGATTAAATTATTTATATCATTCACTATATTTTAACAAATGTCAAAATTCATTGTATGTTTAAACTATTTCATATACCGATTTAGTGGTATTTAGATTAATAATAGAGTTTGCTTATCATAAAATAAACAAACTCTATCATAACAACACTTTATATTTCAAAAACGGTAATGTATTTTTGCGGGCAGAAATAAATATTATCATGAAAAGAAAAAGTATTTTACTCCAAGTTTTTATTCTAAGTGCTATTGCAGTATCCGTTTTCAGTTGTAAACCAAATTCAGGTTCTAATGATGCTTCCGCAAACAATGAAACCGATTCTTTGCAAATGATGGCAAAAAGTATTTTTAAACCATTGCCTAAGCAAGCGGATAATCCTGAGAATGTTTGCACGCCTGAAAAGGTGGCATTAGGAAAAATGTTGTTTTATGATACCCGACTTTCCAAAAAAGGAAATAATAGTTGTAATTCTTGTCACAATCTTGCTACTTATGGCGTGGACCATAAATCTTTCTCTATCGGAGATGAAGGCAAGCCGGGAGGAAGAAATTCGCCTACTGTTTTAAATGCTGCAATACATGCTACTCAGTTTTGGGATGGTCGTGCGAAAGATGTGGAAGAGCAAGCTGGAATGCCAGTTATGAATCCGGTGGAAATGAATATTCCAAGCAAAGAATTTTTGGAAGAGCGTTTAAGAAAAGATGCAACCTATCAAAAGATGTTTGCTACTGCTTTTCCGGGTGAGAAAAATGCGTTGAATTACGGAAATATCCAAAAAGCATTGGGGGCTTTTGAGCGTACATTGATTACTCCATCTAAATTTGATGAATATCTTGAAGGAAACACCAATGCACTAAATAAAGATGAAAAAAAAGGATTGGATTTGTTTATTAATACCGGCTGTGTTACTTGTCATTCCGGAGCAGGTGTGGGTGGAAATATGTTCCAAAAATTTGGAGTGTATGGAAATTATTGGGAGCAAACAAAAAGTGCTGCTATAGACTCTGGCAAAGTAACGGTTTCTAAAGACCCACACGAAGCATTTATGTTCAAAGTGCCTTCTTTGCGCAACATTGAAAAAACACATCCCTATTTCCATGATGGTAGTGTTGCGGATTTAAACCAAGCTATCACCATTATGGCGAAAGTACAATTAAACAAAACATTGAGCCAAGATGAAGTAAGCAGTATTGCTACATTCTTAAAGACGTTAACCTCTAATGTTCCTGCTGAAGCCATGCAAGATCCTTTTAAAAAATAAAGGGGGTTTGGTTTAAAAGTAAAGAATAAATTTATATAGAATACTAAGTTATAATCGTGTTTTCACCGTTTAACTACTAACTGTAATGTTTTTATTATGGCAGTTGCAACGGTGAAAACACCACGCAGAGCATAGACTTGCTATATGTATGCAAACAGGGAAAAAAGTGTAACTTTGTTAAAAGCAAATCGGTATGAGTATTGCAGTAAAAAAAACAATAGACAAAGCCACGAGCGATAAAATCAGTTTTATGGCATATATCGTTCCTGCCTTTGCTGATGCGTATAAAATGAATGTGCAAGACGCATTTTTCTACTTGAAAAAGTATGGAGGGTGGGATTATTTAACTGAAAACTGGTGGGCATTACATACTGACAGCACTTTTTGGGCTTTGTCGGATATTTTTGATGTTTGCAGAAAAAACGGTGGCGTAAGATGATTGTATATCACGGCAGTTATACCGAAATACACGAAGTGAATTTAGCACAATGTGAACCATATAAAGATTTTGGTATCGGTTTTTATGTTACCGGCCTTAAAAAGCAAGCTGATTTTTGGGCTACCCGAAAAGGTAGAAAGTATGACCATAGCGGTGTTGTAACCGAATTTGATTTTAATGATTACGCATTTGACAACAAGGATATTAAGTCTTTACGATTTAGCCATTACAGCGAAAAATGGTTTGATTATGTAATCTTAAACCGACAAAGTAAAAACCAAGCACACGATTATGATATTGTAGAAGGTCCTGTTGCAGACGACAAAGTACAAAACCGGATAACGGATTATTTAACTGAAAAAATCACTAAACAAGAATTTTTAGATGATTTAAAATATCACGAAGAAACACATCAAATTTGTTTTTGCAGGGTGAAATCACTCATGTTTTTAGCTAAAAAAAATAATCTAAAAGAAGTTTCAGCATTTTCACATATCGGAGAACCAGTTACGGAAAAATTGTTTCAAGACTTTGGGTTAGACGAAGAAACTGCAATGGAAAAATTCTACTCATCTCACACCTTTTCAAAACTGGCGGACACCTCAACAAAACTCTACCTGAAAGACTGGAAAGAAATTTATGAAATGCTGCTTACAGAACTGAATTTGAAATAAATACATTTTTTGTCATTAGACATTAGATGAGAATCTTGTAATTTATAGCCAGCGCTAGCGTGTTTACAAAAATGCTTTTCACTTCTTGCCTCAATACAGCGTATCGATTATCGTCATATTAAAATCAGCCACTTAGCCACGTTTCGCTAAAACCTTCACGGCTTCGCTTACCGTATCATACACATATTCTCACATGTTGATTTAATTTTATAAAGATAAAAGAAGCTTGTTCAACCATACAATTTCGCAACCATTTCTGCGCAACGCTCACCATCGATAGCTGCACTCATGATGCCGCCTGCATAGCCTGCGCCTTCGGCGCAGGGAAACAAACGTTTTGCAGTAACATGCTCTAAAGTTTCTTTATCTCTTGGAATTTTTACTGGCGAAGATGTTCTGCTTTCTACACCAACAATTTGCGCTTCATTGGTTAAATAACCACGCAATTTATTTCCAAAATTTTTAAACCCTTCTTGCAAACAAAATGAGATTTCTTGTGGTAGTATTTCTCGCATTTCTACTGAAACTAATCCTGGCTGATAGGAAGTTTCTAACAAAGAAGTAGAAGTTTTTTTATTTACAAAATCTTGCATGCGTTGTGCCGGTGCGGCTTGTGTTTGTCCTGCTATATTCCATGCTTTTTGTTCTACCGATTTCTGAAATTCCATTGCGGCTAATGCACCGAATTGTTTGAAATTTTTCCAATCATTTTCATCTACTGCTACCACCATTCCTGAATTGGAAAATGGCGAATCTCTTTTGGAGGGCGACATGCCGTTCACCACTATTTCATTTTGTTGCGTAGCGGCCGGCACAATAAATCCACCCGGACACATGCAAAAAGAAAATACTCCTTTTTGTGTAGTGCCAATTTTTATTTGTTCAACTAAACTATAAGCAGCAGCGGGCAAATATTTCCCTCTGTCTGCACATTTATATTGTATAGAATCTATGAGTGATTGTTGGTGTTCTATGCGCACACCGAGTGCAAATGGTTTTGCTTCCATTAAAATATTTCGTTGTTGTAGCAATTCAAAAATATCTCGGGCGGAATGACCAGTTGCGAGAATTGTACCCATGCCATTGTATTCAAATTGTTGTTGGTGACGCTGCGCTAAAACACCAACAACGGCGGTATTTTCAACAATAAAATCAATCACTTTTGTATTGAAATGAATTTCGCCGCCGTGTTTTAAAATGGTGTTTCGAATTTCCTGAATGAGTTTTGGTAATTTATTGGTACCAATATGCGGATGCGCTTCAAACAAAATATTTTCAGCGGCACCATGCTGCACCATGATTTCTAAGATGCGTTTGATGTCGCCGCGCTTTTTAGAACGGGTATATAATTTCCCGTCGCTGTAAGTGCCTGCACCGCCTTCTCCAAAACAATAGTTAGAATCTTCGTTGACGATATTGTTTTTATTGATATTTGCCAAATCTCTGCGTCGTTCCTGTACCTCTTTTCCACGTTCTAAAACGATTGGTTTTATTCCCAATTCTATTAAACGCAAAGCTGCAAACAAACCTGCTGGTCCTGCACCAATAATAATCGCTTGTTGTGCGTTAGAAACTTCTTTGTATTCTGGTTGATATTCAAAAGTAGTTGCTGGCGTTTCATCTATAAAAATATCTGCATTAATATTTACTTTAATGTTTCGCGAGCGTGCATCAATACTGCGTTTGGAGATACGCACATGAAGTTGATGTTCATCTTTTATTTGTAAATAATTTTTGATGTGTTGATGAAAAAGTATTTCATCAAAAGCAATTTCCGGTGGAAGTTCTAATTGGATATTTTTATGCATAACCGTAGCAGATTTATTGCTAAATGGTATATAAAGATAAAGTTATTTCACTCAAAAAAAGAATAGCATTTAGTTTCTCAGTAGAATTTTCTGAAAGGAACACTGCGCCGCTGAACGTACGCAGAATCCACTGCGGGAGACTCTGCTGAGAAGCAATAACTATTGGTTATCAACCATTGACCATCAACTAACATCAATACGCTCTTGCAAATAACACTCTTTTTTGGCTTGCTTATTATTTCAATTTTTTATTTTCTTTCTTTGGCGGCAAAAAATTATCTTTTGATATTACTTTTTTACCTGTTTTTTCTTCTAAAGCCAATCGTGCATCTTTCGCAATTTTTCCACCTTTCTTTCCTGCAATTGCATTTTGATTTAATCCTTTTGCTTCCTCTGTTTCTGCAATTTGGCGTGTGGAAAGTTCGGCTAAAGCAGTAAAGATAAGTTCGGCTTCCGTCATGTGGTCACGCAAATTTTGTTGTTTCAATCCTTTAATTGATTTATGGTTTTTTACACTTAAACCAGTCCATTCTTGATGGATAATATTGGTGAGCAACGCAAATTCGTCTGTTTTTTCAACGCCATTTTCTTTCCAATAATCAGTTAACTTATTTCTCGTTTCCTGACCAGTCATGCGTTGCTGAATCCATTTTTCGCTTCTGCCTAATTTTTGCCAATTTTCTCTTGCTCTATCTAAACTCTGCTCTGGATTTGCAATTTCTTGCATTCGTTCGTAACCAACTTTTGCCAACCAAATTTTAAATGGTTCTGCTTTGGGCGATGGTATGGATTGGATAAGGCGAAGTAAAGTTTCTGTATCTGCAACATCGGTTTCTCGCATTTTACCATCATCTGCTTGCATTTTCAACTGTCCCAATTTATGGGACAGTTCACTTCCTTCGCTTGCTAATTTAGTTTTCAGCGCATTCCAATACTTTCTAGGTCTCGGACTTTCTGTCAAAATCTCAATCACATCAATCACTGAGAAATACCACTTTTCTTCTTCTTCGTTCCAATGTGTGCGAACTTTTTTGCTTTCAAATAATACTATAGATTTGCTTTCGCTCATACTATTTTTATTTAGAGATTTCTCGAAATTCTCGAAATGACAAGTTTGTTTTAATAGGCTCTCGCAAACAACACTCTTTCCTTACTTGGTTTACCTGTTAAAATACATTTGCCTTCTTCCTGCGGGTTATCTAAAGGAATACAACGAATAGTAGCTTTTGTCAATTCTTTTATTTTATCTTCTGTTTCTGCCGTGCCGTCCCAGTGTGCTAATAAAAAGCCTGGTTTTTCATCTAATAACCTCTGGAAGGTATCGAAATCATCTACTTTGGTGATGTTATCATCGCGGAAAGTTTTGGCTTTGTTGAACATATTTTGCTGAATATCTTCTAATAAATCAGCAATAGAATTTGATAAGTTTTCTACAGGAATTTGTGATTTCTCTTTCGTATCTCGTCGTGCAATTTCTACTACGCCATTTGTTAAATCTCTTGGACCAATCACTACCCGCAAAGGAATTCCTTTTAATTCATATTCGGCAAATTTGAATCCGGGGCGTTTGGTTTCGTCACTGTCCACAATTGCTCTGATATTAATTTTTGCCAACTCATTTTTCAACTCATTTGCTTTTTGAATCATGCTGTTGGTTTCCTCCACATTTTTAGATAAAAATGGGATAATCACTACTTGATGTGGGGCAATGCGGGGTGGCAATATTAATCCATCATCATCAGAATGAGCCATGATTAAAGCTCCAATTAAACGAGTGGAAACACCCCAAGAGGTTGCCCAAACATATTCTTCTTCATTTTCTTTATTTTTGAAAGTAACTTCAAATGCTTTAGCAAAATTTTGACCTAAAAAATGCGAAGTGCCAGATTGCAACGCTTTTCCGTCTTGCATCATCGCTTCGATAGTATAAGTATCTTCTGCGCCGGCAAAACGCTCGCTTTCAGATTTTACGCCTTTGATAACAGGCATTGCCATATAATTTTCAGTAAAATCAGCATATACATTTATCATTTTTATGGTTTCTTCCAATGCTTCTTGCTTGGTGGCGTGTGCCGTGTGTCCTTCTTGCCATAAAAATTCTGCCGTGCGCAAAAATAAACGTGTCCGCATTTCCCAGCGCACTACATTTGCCCATTGGTTAATCAATAATGGCAAATCGCGATAAGATTGAATCCATTTTTTATACGTATTCCAAATGATGGCTTCCGAAGTTGGGCGTACTACCAATTCTTCTTCTAATTTTGCTTCCGGATCTACCATTAATTTTCCTGGTTCATCGGGATTCGTTTTTAAACGGTAATGTGTCACTACCGCACACTCTTTGGCAAAACCTTCTGCATTTTTTTCTTCCGCCTCAAATAAACTTTTAGGAACAAAAAGCGGAAAATAAGCATTTACATGCCCTGTTTCTTTAAATTTTCTATCTAATACATCTCTCATGTTTTCCCACAGCGTGAATCCATACGGCTTAATAACCATACAACCACGAACAGCGGAATAATCAGCCAAACCACTTTTTAGCACAAGGTCATTATACCATTCTGAATAATTTTCGGCTCTGCTTGTTATTTCTTTGCTCATATAAATTATAATTTGTTGTTTATTAACATATTTTGGTATGTTTTTTGGAATTACTCTTGTTAATCTATATTTATAGCATCTATTTTTATTGTTAATAATATTTTTAACTAAAAACAAATACCATAAATGAAACTGAAACTATCTATTTTTGGTTTATAAAAGTAAGGGATTTTAGATTGCCAAAAAATTAAAAATGATTTCAATGAAAAATATAACTGTTTTTTTTGTGCTTATAGCAAGTTTACTGTGCGCTCATCCTTTGCAAGCGCAGGATGATGTATATGACGCACCGGTGCAAAGACAACCGAAAGTTAAAGTTAGTAAGCCTGTCTATTCTGAACCCCAAGAGAGGATAGTTTTGCCAGGGAGAACTCAGTCTTATTCAGAAAGTAATGATAATTCAACTGCAAGAACTATAAACAATAACTATTACAACAATAATAATTATTCTGATGATAATTATTCTGACAATGATTATTACAGCAACGATTTTGGGTATGGCTATGGCTATTCTGATAGAATAAGAAGATTTCATAACCCATCCATGCAATTTAGCTATGGATGGAATAATTGGAACAATAATTATTATTCATCTTGGAATAATTATAACAATTGGGATTCTTGGAATAACTATTCTTTCACGCCAAGTTGGTTGTACAATTACAGCAGTTTTTACAATCCTTTCTATGGTAGTTCAATGATGTTTTATCAACCAGGTTACAGTAGTTGGTATAATACAGGATTTTACAGCCCATTTAATAATTGGGGATTTTATAATAATAATTGGTATGGATTTTCTCCTTTTAGCTCCAGTCTTCTTTATAACTATGGTTATAATTATTACGGAAATAACTATGATAATTTTTATGATGGCACAAAAAAGAATAATGTAATTTACACTCCAAGAACTGGTGGATATAATAATACAAATTACAATAGAAGTGGAAGTTCTAACAGCAATACTCCTTCTAATTCCAATTATGAATTTAAGGACAATCAAAATGAAAACAATCAAATCCAAAAACAAGTTGCTCCTTCAAACAAATGGAATAACAAGAATAGCAACAACAATAATTACGATTCTAAACCAGACAATGTTTATAAATACAACCAACAGCCTTCCTATAATAACAACAACAGAAATGAAAACAATGGAAATTGGGATAATTCTTATAAATCCCAACCAAGCTATAATATAAATACAAGTCCAAGCAATAATAGTGGAATTAGAATTGGCACACGACCTAAATAATCCATCCAATTATCACATTGATTTATGATACAGAAATCTCTTTACGCATCGCTCCTTATACTGTTATCGCACACAATCATGCGGGCGCAAACAGATGTAGATGCGCTCAGGTATGCACTACCAAATGTGCAAGGAACTGCCCGCAATATGGCATTAGGCAATACGATGGGAACTATCGGTTCAGACATCAGTAACATTTCAACCAACCCTGCGGGAATTGCAAAATACAGTTCTTCTGAATTTGTTTTAACACCTGCAATTTCTATTAATAAATCTTCTTCCACTTTTATTGGAAATACGACAAAAGATAGTAAAACAAAATTCCAATTAGCCAATATTGGAGCAGTCATCAGCAGAAATAACAATAATAACTCTACTTGGAATGGTTTAAAATTTGGCTTTGCCGTAAATCGACTTGCTAATTTTAATAGCAATTATTATTTTTCCGGATACAACGATAAGAATAGTTTGCTTAATGTTTACTATGAAAAATTAAACGACAGAAGTATTATCACCGATTCTACAGATGCTGCTGATAAATATCCTTTTGATGCAAGTATTGCCTATCAATTAGGACTGATTACTATTGACTCTACGGGTAGAACTTACACGGCTACCAATAATGGAAATATGCAGCAAGAATTTCAGATAAAAAAATCTGGAGGAATTAATGAATTGGCCATAAGCGCAGGCAGCATGTATAAAGACAAAATAATGGTAGGTGCATCTGTTGGAGTACCAATAATAAATTACACAGAACACATTCGATTGGAGGAAAAAGATGTACGTGATGCTGCTTATGATTTGAATTCTTTTGTAAATGAAACGTATTTAAAAACTAAAGGTGTCGGATTTAATTTAAAAGTAGGAATTATTGGAATGCCCGTTAATGGCCTTCGTTTGTCTTTAGCTGTCCAAACTCCAGGAATTATTTTTATGCGTGATGCTTATCAAACACACATGGAAGCAGATTATGCTTCTGCTAGCGTCGTTTACACTGGCGACTCGCCGGAAGGAGCTTCCAAATATAAATACATACAACCATGGAAACTAACTGCAGGAGCTGGATATATTCATAAATATGGATTAATAGCAGTAGAGTATGATTTAAGCGATGCAGGAGCCTCTAAATTCAAATATTCCTCTGCCGATGGCAATACAAAAGCTTATGAGAATAATATGAATGACTTGATACGACAAAAGTATGGCATCTTCCACACTATAAAAGTTGGGGTAGAATTTAAGTATGATCCTATTCGTATCCGTGGTGGTATCCAATATCGAACTTCTCCATTTAAAAAAGATTTTACACCTACAGGTGTTAATACTTCTACACTTATATATTCGGCAGGAATAGGCTACAGAGGCAAACATTTCTTTGCCGATATTGCCTATGTTCAAACCAATTTTAAAGAATTATTTGTGCCGTATCATTTAGACACCAAAGCCTGGAATCCAGTTCCAGATGCAACACTCAATACAAAAAATCCATTAATTGTACTTACTCTCGGTTATAAACTTTAACTTTGACAGAAATAATTTTTAGTTGAATTCTTCTGCATCTTTAAAATGGAAACTTGCACAAACTTTGGAATATAAGTGGTGGCAAAATTATTTGAAGAAAAAAGACACAGGAGAATATTTAGCATGGAAAACTGATTATTGGAAAAAATTATTAGCAGAACTAGCAGCGTTTATTGACATTCCCGATGGAAGCATAATTTTAGATGCGGGCTGCGGACCAGCAGGAATTTTTATTGCATTAGAAAATAATCAGGTAACAGCACTTGATCCATTATTAGATAAATACAAAACACTTCCACACTTTATTCCTCAAAATTATCCATGGACAAATTTTAAAAATATGCCGTTAGAAGCATTAGATGAAAAAGAAAAATACGATTTTATTTTTTGCCTTAATGCCATTAATCATGTGAATGATATTGAAAAATGCTATGATAATTTAGTAAATGCATTGAAGCCAAACGGTTATTTAATTATTTCCACAGATGCACACAGGAATAATTTTTTAAAAAAGATTTTTCAATTAATTCCGGGTGATATGTTGCATCCTGTTCAACTAAATATAGAAGAATACAATCAATTTTTGAAAAATAGAAAACTTCAAATCATCAAAGATATTCTTTATAAAAAAGAACCTATTTTTGATTATTATATAACGATAGCAAAAAAAGAATAACCCATCATTCTGCAATAATTAAATTAAAATCTTTTTTTCCTTTTTTGGCAATAATATATTTTCCGTTAATCAGATTTTCTGAATTTATTATACCGTTTACATCGCTATATTTTTCTAAGTTGATGGCAATTCCATTAGCACTCACTAATTTTCTGGCTTCGCCTTTTGAGGGCAAAACAGCCGTATCCTGTGCTAATAAATCCAAAATAGAAATACCGTCTGAAAATTTATCTTTAGATATTTTAAAAACAGGAACACCTTCAAAAATATCTTCTATTTGTGCATTGCTTAGCTGTGCTAAATTTTCTTTCGTCGCTTTTCCAAATAATATTTCAGATGATTTTACGGCTTGCTCATAATCTTCTCGGCTATGCACCCGAACTGTTATTTCTTCAGCTAATGTTTTTTGCATAATGCGTAAATGCGGTGCTTCCGCTTGTTGGCGTTCCAATGCTTCCAGCTCTTCTTTTCCTTTCATAGAAAAAACTCTAATCCAATTTTTCACATCATCATCTGCGGTGTTCAGCCAAAACTGATAGAATTTATAAGGAGACGTTTTTTTGGCATCCAACCAGATGTTTCCACTTTCCGATTTTCCAAATTTTGTTCCGTCTGCTTTTTTTATTAATTGAGTTGTCAATGCATACGCTTCACCTTCGCCTTTTTTGCGGATAAATTCTGTTCCCGTTACAATATTTCCCCACTGGTCGCTTCCGCCCATTTGCAACATCACTCCATTGTTTTTCCATAAATGGTAAAAATCATATCCTTGAATTAATTGATAACTAAACTCCGTAAAGGTCATACCATTTTCAAGGCGTTTTTGAACAGAATCTTTGCTCAACATATAATTTACGGTAATATATTTTCCAGCATCTCTGATAAATTGAAGAAAAGAGAACTCTTTGAACCAATCGTAATTATTTACAATTTCGGCTGAATTTGCACCACAATTAAAATCCAAAAATTTCTCTAACTGTTTTCTCTGACAATTTAAATTATATTGCAATTGTTCTTCCGAAAGCATATTTCGTTCTTCACTCTTTCCACTGGGGTCTCCTACCATTCCGGTTGCTCCGCCTACCAATGCTATTGGCTTGTGTCCGCTTCTTTGAAAATGTAATAAAGTCATTACTTGCACCATATTTCCGATACCTAAAGAATCGGCAGTTGGGTCAAATCCAATATATCCTTTCACCACTTCTTTATTCAGCAATTCTTCTGTTCCTGGCATAATGTCATGTAACATTCCGCGCCATTTGAGTTCTTCTACAAAATTCATATTTAAAAAAATTTCAACTGCAAAAATACAAATTGTGTCAAGGATATGTCCTGCAATAGGGATAATTTCATAAATATTTATCAAACAGTTAGTTTAAAGAAAAAAGGCACTAAATTTTTAGTACGTGATATTATTTTTTTTAGGTAAATTTACCAAAGTCATTTAAAGAATGATGGTGCTATTTATATCTTATAGAATCGAGTTTTACGCATGATATATTTTTCAAAAAAGAAAATAATTGGTTTAGTTTGGCTAATTGGAACTACCCTTGTTGGCTATGCAGGACCACCAAAGTACAGTAATGATTTTATGTATATTGGAGTGGGTGCTCATAATTTTGGGATGGGCAATGCAGTGGTCGCCAGCAGTAATGATATTACAGCAGGGTATTGGAATCCGGCAGGATTAGTAAGAATACCTACAAAAATGCAATTTAGTTTTATGCATAATGAATATTTTGCGGGTATTGCAAAGTATGATTATGCGGGTATTGCATTTCCATTAGACAGTAATAAACATGCTTTGGCGGTAAATTTTATGCGATTTGGAGTAGATGACATTCCAAATACATTGAATTTAATAGATGCAGACGGAAGTATTAATTATGATAATATTCGCAATTTTTCTGTTGGAAATTATGGTATTTTATTGTCGTATGCTTATAGTATTTTACCCAATCTATCTGTGGGAATTACTACCAAGATTGTACATAACAAGGCCGGTTCTTTTGCCAGGTCGTGGGGATTTGGAGTGGATATAGGAGCTTTATATACCATTAAAGATTGGAGAATTGGATTAACGGTAAAAGACATTACCACCACCTTTAATGCTTGGGCATATAGCTTTACAGATAAAGAAAAACAAATCTTAGCTTTGACCAATAATGTTATTCCTAAGAGTTCCACAGAGATTACATTACCCAGAATACAATTAGGGGTTGCCTATCATAAATCCTTTAAGGGCAAGATAGATTTAACCGCAGAGTTGGACTGGGAAATAACTACAGATGGAAAACGAAATACACTTGTATCCACAAAGAAAGTAAGTATGGATCCAAGAATTGGAGTAGAGTTAGGATTGTGGAAATATTTTTATTTAAGAGGGGGTGTTAACAATTTCCAAAAGATGTATAATTCTAAAGGAAAGAAATCATTTACAGTACAACCCAATATTGGTGCAGGATTTAAATACAAAGATTATGTTTCCGTAGATTATGCCTATACCGATGTAGGTAAAGCTTCGGAGAATCAATACTCACATGTAGTATCACTTGTATTAGGCATCAACAAAAGAAAGAAAAAAGAAACAAGCGAGTTGATAAACACCATAGCACCTGCTCCAGCGGTATCGCCAGAAAGTACCCCTGAAAATAAAATTGTTGAACCATCACAAAATCAACCTGAGCAATGAAAAGAGTTTTACATATTATCTTCCTGATAGGGTTGATGGCTTCTGTAAAAGCTCAACCTTATGGCAACGAATGGATTGATTATTCAAAAACCTATTATAAGTTTAAATTAGGCAAAACAAGCTTATACAGGTTGCCCTATTCAACTTTGGTAAATGCGGGTATTTCTCCATCTTTTTTAACAGGAACGAGTTTTAAACTATTTAGAAACGGGCAAGAAATTCCATTATATGTAACCACAAATGGATTATTTGGAAGTGGAGATTATATAGAATTTTATGGAGAAAGAAATGATGGAAAAACGGATACTCCTTTATACAAAACACCTGATGAACAAGGCAATCCATTAAAGAGTTTATTTAGCGACACCGCTACATTTTTTCTTACCATAGATCCTTTTAGTATTAATGCCCGCATGCAGCAACAGAATAACGATATTTCTATTGTGCCAGAAAAAGAGAAATATTGTTATTATACAAATTATGCTTATGGTATTCCAAGTACAAAATCATTTTATAGTTTCAGAGGGATGCCTGTTTCTTCTTATTTTTCTGATTTATATAACTCTGATTTTGACAAAGGTGAAGGGTGGTATTTAGGCTCATTCGATGTCAATGGATTTATTGGTATTTATACTCACATACAAAGCCAACAAGATCAAGGTGCTCGATTATTTTTCAGAGATTTGTATAATTCAGAAGAGGTAAATGCCACAGTATCTATTACTACTGCGCATGGAGAGGGCATACACACCATAAGAACTAACATTAACTCTTTATTTGATACTATTGAAACATTTGCAGGGCCAATACTTAAAAAACAAGTATATCAGGTAAAAAACAGATTTTTAAGTGGTGCGGGGAACAATGGAATGTCACTACGTGAACTCACTGCAAACAAGGGGGATTATGCCTTATACGGCTCTTTTGAATATCCTAGAACATTAAGCTTTGAAAATCAGCCCTCTGCTAATTTTAGTATCAAAAAAAACAATGACGTATATCTTGAAATAAAAAATTTAAATCTTTCTAGTACAACTCCTGTTTTGTATGATTTGAATAATCGACAACGATACATAGGCATAGTTGATACTGTATATAAATTTTACCTAAATGCAACGGCATTAGCCAAGGACAATCTTTTTATTTCTGCTCAAGATGCAAGTAGTGTTCCTACTATTTCAAGTATAAGCGCTATAAATTTTACCAATTTTGCCAATGCCGGGCAGCAAGGTGATTATTTAATTGTAACCAACAAGAAATTAAAAACAAGTACAATTGGTGTCGATTATATTGAACAATACAGACAGTATCGTTCAAGCGCACAAGGGGGCAATTTTAATGCTAAAACATATTTCATAGACGAACTTAATGACCAATTTGCTTTTGGAATCAATCAACATCCATTAGCTATTAGAAACTTTATCAACTACGCCTACGACAAATTCACTAACAAACCTCAACTTCTATATATAATCGGAAAGGGCTTTGAATACACTTACAACAGAAACGGCCAAAGTTATATAGACAGAAGTTTAGTGCAAACGTATGGCGAACCAGCTTCTGATGTATTATTAACAGCTCGTTCCGGAATGCTTAATTTTCCTCAAATTGGCGTAGGAAGACTGGCGGTAACCAAAGGCGATCAGATAAAAGGTTATCTTGATAAGGTTAGAGAATATGAAGCTAATTTAAATGACACTTCTAATGCTTCAGAAACACCCTATAACAAGTTATGGATGAAGAACGTGCTGCATTTAGGAGGAGGGAAAAGTATTTTTGAACAACAGCAATTTCGAGCTTATTTAGATAATTATAAAACTATTATTGAAGCACCTAAGTTTGGAGGCAATGTTAGCGGTTTATTCAAAAACAGTACAGATCCAATTCAAATTGCACAAAATATATTCTTAGATTCATTAGTAAATTCTGGCGTTTCGCTGATAACGTTTTTTGGACACTCTGCTACTACCACTACTGATTTTAACATGGAACCCGCGCACATGGATAATAGAGGTAAATATCATCTCATGCTGACAAATGGGTGCTTTGTAGGAAGTGTGTTTGCCGATATGAATACATTAAGTGAGCAATTTGTGATAACTCCGAATAAAGCGGCTATCGGATATATAGCTCCAGTTACGTATGCTGTTGCCAGCGACCTGAATTCTTATTCTACAGAATTTTATAATAATTACTCCAACACCCTGTACAATGATAGGATTGGAACTATTTTATCACAGACAGCTAAGAATATCATATTAGGTGGTGGTTACATCAATCCAATGGTTGGAGAACAAATGATTTACCATGGAGACCCCGGATTAAGAGTCAACACACACTATAGACCTGATTATTACATTGATGAATCCAGTATTATTTTTGAACCACAAAATATTAATGCCGCTGCCGATTCTTTTTTAATAAAAGTAATTGTGAAAAATTTAGGAGCAGCGGTAAATGATTTGTACGTAGTGAATGTAGATAGAGTATTTCCTAATGGACAGATTCAATCTACAAGAGTAAGAATACCCAGTGCAAGATACATAGATACTGTGCTGTTATGGATACACTCAGACCGATTAAACGGCCCTGGATTAAACACCTTCAGAATAAAAGTAGATTATGAAAATTCTATTGCAGAATATTCTGAATTGAATAATGAGGTAACTGTAACAAAACTGATACTCGCAGATGATATTATTCCAATTTATCCTTATGAGTTTAGCATGGTAAATGATCCTAATTTTGATTTAGTCTTTTCTACTGCTGATGCGTTTGCAAACACTAAACCTTATATTTTCCAGATAGATACTACCGAGCTTTTTAATAGTCCACTTTTAACACAACAAAAAATAAATGCACCTGGAGCAACCATACATTGGAAACCTTCAATACCATTGCTCCAAAATAAAGTATATTATTGGAGAGGCACTTTAGATACTACGGCATCAGGTATTCCTGCAAACTGGAAAAAAAGCTCATTCTTATACAATACATCACTATCTACCGGATGGAATCAATCACATTATTTTCAGTATTTAAGAAATACATTTAGCACGCTAAATTTAAAAGAAGATAGACAGTTTTATTATCCAAATACAGTACGTTCCCTACAAATCAAAAATGGAATCATTTCTGACCAATTAATTACAGCATATTGGGATGGTTATTTAATAGCTCGTAATGCATGGCAAAGAAGAGGTTTTATCTTCTTTGTATATGATGCCAACACAGGACAAGGCTGGCAAACCTACCAGATAGGGAATTCCTGCAGAGGCCCTTACAATGATTACAATTGCAACACAACTCCTGTAGATGTATTTGAATTTATAACACGCGGTACCACCACTACTGAAGGAAAACAAGAACGGCAATATGCTATCGACTTTTTGAATAATATTCCATGTAATGCGTATGTATTAGGTTATAGTTTTTATAATGCTGGCTATACACAATGGGCAAGTGATAGTACGCAGCCTGGTGATGTGAATTTATTTAAGGCTTTCGAAAATTTAGGTGTTTCCAAAATTAG
Source organism: Bacteroidota bacterium (assembly GCA_039797705.1). GTDB lineage: Bacteria > Bacteroidota > Bacteroidia > Chitinophagales > JADIYW01 > JADJSS01. Next base: position 15,270 of record JBDKHK010000087.1, on the reverse strand, counting down.
ACAACAAGTAGAAAATGCTCCATTTGCCTTTTTCTTAAAGAAGTGTGACCCTTCATTTCCTCCTGTTCAAATTCAAAAATTCCAACCAAATATTATAGATACCACCTTAACTTTTAGTGGCACTTGGACAAAAGGAACAATGACTTCTCCCCTTATTGGACCCTCCAGAGGATGGAAAGATTTTGATATGGATTGGCACGCTAAAGAATCAAACACACAGGACGATGCAAGAGTAAACCTTTATGGTTATGATACCAGTGGTGCTCGTGTCCTATTAAGAGATAATTTGCTCAAAGGTTCTGTTACATCACTAAATAATATTGACCACAAACTTTATCCTTATGTTCAAATGCAATGGCTTACTAAAGATGATGCTTTAGGCACAGCGCCACAAATGGACTATTGGCGATTATATTATGAAAAAGCCCCCGAAGCCGTTGTAAATCCTACTATCTATTTTTCCAAAACAAGGGATACCATTGCTTCTGGTGAAAACCTTAATGTAACAGTTGCCGTAGAAAATGTCTCTCCAGTAGATATGGATAGCTTATTGGTTCGATATATCATTAAAGATGCATCCAATAATATTACTATTTTCTATAAACGATTTGGTCCATTGCCCGCAAAGCAAGTACGCAATATTACATTCGATTATAATTTTCCCGGCTTTAGTTTCTTTGGATTAAATTATATTACCATAGAAGTAAATCCTAATAATGACCAACCAGAGCAATTCCACTTTAATAATTTTGCCGAAACAACCGTTTTTGTAGAAAGAGATAAAATCAATCCACTCTTAGATGTTACGTTCGATGGAAGACACATTACAGATGGTGAATATATTTCTGCCAGTCCAGAAATATTATTCCGATTAAAAGATGAAAATAAATATTTAGCCTTAAATGACACCAGCTGCTTCCTTATTTATATGTATTATCCAAACAACCCAACAGAAGCAGTTCAAATCGCACATAGTCAAGCAAATGTAACATTCATTCCGGCTACTAATTTAAATAATGGAAAATCAAATGAAGCCCGACTTATTTATAAACCAACTTTAGCAGATGGCACTTATGAAATTCGAGCACAAGGAATTGATAGAAGTTTGAATGATGCTGGTAAATACGATTATCGCATCAAATTTAAAGTGGACTCCAAACCGTCGATTACGAATGTGTTGAATTATCCCAATCCATTTTCTACTTCTACGCAATTTGTTTTCACGGTTACCGGGGCTGCGGTTCCAGATCAATTGATTATCCAAATTTTTAGTGCCAGCGGAAAGGTAGTAAAAGAAATTACACGCGAAGAATTAGGCAATCTACATATCGGTACTAATTTGACGGATTATAAATGGGATGGAACAGATAATTTTGGAGATAGATTGGCCAATGGTGTTTATTTCTATCGAGTGATGACCCGCAATTTGGATGGAACTACTACCGAAGTCAAACAGACATCTATTGACAAATATTTTAAACACGGTTACGGAAAATTATACATTATCCGATAAAATAATAAAGGCTCTCCTAACGAGAGCCTTTATTATTTATCCAAATGACGATGATTAAATAGTCATAATTTCTTCTTCTTTTACTACAAGCATTTTATCCACTTTGCTATTGTGGTCATTAGTATAATTTTGAACGGTTTCTTCTGCTCCCTTTCCTATGTCTTCGCTCAAGCCATTTTTCACTAAATCTTTTATCATCTCATTGCCATCCTTGCGAGCATTGCGAATGACAATTTTAGTTTGTTCACCGTGCACTTTAGCTTGCTTCACTAAATCCCGTCTTCTTTCCTCTGTCATTGGTGGCATTGACAAGCGTATATTTTCTCCATCATTTTGCGGTGTAATTCCAATATTACTTTGAAAGATGGCTCTTTCAATATCACCAATAATTTTTCTTTCAAAAGGAGAAATTAATAAAGTTCTTGAATCTAATAATTTTACACTCGCTAATTGATTAATAGGTGACGGCGCTCCGTAATACTCTACGGTGATACCGCTCAGCATATCCGGACTGGCTTTGCCTGCTCGTACTTTTCTTAGCTCCTCTTCCAAGTGCTTCAATGCTTTGAACATGGAGTCTTTGGTTTCTTCCAACACTAATTGTACTTCTTCTTCCATTTTAGATAAATTTAATGCGCAAAGATATAAGAAAAGTTGTTAGTTGACAAATAAGAAATACCAATTTCAGCTATTTAAAATGCTTCTACCCTTAATGATGAATTGAGTATAGTTTCTCAATTTTTATTCTAAATTATTTTTTTCACATTTTCATTTTATAATTTATTCATCATTCCCATTACGTTGTTGTTCGCTGTTTTTCATTTTAATATTTTTAATGCTGATATTTAATTTGTTTCTACTTTATTAGAGCAAACTCAGACTAAAAAGGTTACAAAAACAACTGATTTTATCTGAAATCATTAAACGATTTTTAATCATTTGAAACTCAATAAAAAAGATGTTTATTTCAATGTTTTAGAATTATTAAGAAAACTAAATAATTTCGGACAAATTTGTCTAAGATAAAAATGTCCCTTATCTTTGTGTAAAGATTTATAACGAATTATGTTTTCCAAAGCGTGTGAATATGGAATAAAAGCAGTGGTTTATATCGCAACGCAATCGCTGGAGGGGAAACGGTCAAAAATTGGAGACGTGGCAGATAATTCAGGCTCCCCGTTGGCTTTTACGGCCAAAATATTAGGAACGCTTAGTAAACATAATATTGTCAATTCTCATACTGGTCCACTGGGTGGTTTTTATATAGATTCCAAACAAATGTATGAAATAAACATGAGCGATATCGTTCGTGCTATTGACGGCGATTCCATTTATAACGGTTGCGGATTAGGGCTTAAAGAATGTAACGATAAAGAACCCTGCCCAATGCATTATAAATTTGTAAAAGTAAGAAACGAAATGAAAGAGATGCTCCTGTCCACTTCTATACATGATTTAGCAGTAGGATTTAAATCAGGGAAAACTGTTTTAAAAAGATAACTTAAGAAATATTAATTACAATGGCAAGCACAGAAATTTGGTTAGAAAGTTTAATCACCAACACTCCACAGGAAGGAAGAGAATTGGCTATAAAAATGGCAAGAAAATCCATTGCAGCCATTCAAACAGATCCTGAATTAAGAAAAAAAATGCGGGGTGATTATGCCAATGATACCGCACAACTCATTGCATCGGCCAATGTAGTAGCGATAGAATTTCAAACAATAGCACAAGCCAATAATTATTGGAAAAAATAATATGTTTTATTAAAGTAATGAATCATTTAAAAGACATAGAACAATTAGAAGATGTAAAATTTTTAGTAAATGAATTTTACGGAAAAATTAGAGAAGATGATTTGTTAAAAGATATTTTCAATAATGTAATTCAAGACCATTGGCCACAGCATTTAGAAAAAATGTATCGCTTTTGGCAAACAGTTTTATTGGAAGAACATACCTATAACGGCTCTCCATTTGTTCCTCATGCAAATTTACCTGTGGATGCAGCACATTTTAACCGATGGTTAAAATTATTTTTTGAAACCGTAGATAAACATTTCTCTGGAGTTAAAGCAGAACGTGCCAAATGGCAAGGAGAACGTATGGCAGAAATGTTCTTATATAAAATACAATATTATCAAAACAACTCCTCTACACCTTTGTTATAATTTTAGTAGGTTTTTCAAAGATAGAGCAAATGTGAACTATATAAAAAACAGAAAAAAATCAAATAAAGTATTAGTTATGGATACGACTGATTTTGCGAAAGCACAAGGACATTGGATTTTAGCTAAAATGGGTAAACGAGTCTTACGACCGGGTGGAAAAGAGTTGACGCAAAAATTAGTTTCAGGATTGCATATTTCGCATCAAGATGATATAGTTGAATTTGCTCCAGGAATGGGCTTTACTGCATCTTTAACCATTGCACAACAACCAAAATCCTATGTTGGTGTTGATGCGGATGAAGATGTAGTAAAAATGTTAGGAGAAAAATTTAAAGGTGAAAATATAAAATTTGTTTTAGGAAATGCTGCACAAACTTCTTTAGAAAATAATTCAAAAGATAAAGTATATGGAGAAGCAATGTTGACTATGCATGCAGACCACAGAAAATCAGAAATTATAAAAGAAGCACACAGAATATTAAAAAAAGGGGGCTTCTACGCCATACATGAATTAGGGTTAGTAGAAGTAGATACTGATTTGAAAAATGAAATACAAAGAGATTTGGCACTTTCTATCAAAGTAAATGCAAGACCACTTACCGAAACAGAATGGAAAACCTTATTAGAACAAGAAGGATTTAAAATAAAAGAAGTTTATACCAACGGTATGTATCTATTAGATTTTAAACGCGTCTTAGAGGATGAAGGAATCTTGCGTTCTTTAAAAATAGGATACAATATTGCAGTAAATGCGCCAGCAAGAAAGCGAATAGTAGAAATGTACAGAGTATTTCAAAAACATCGTCAGCACATGAATGCAATAGTTTTAATAGCAGAAAAAATTTAATCGAATCAATAAAATTATCATGAGTATTACAAAAGAAACTATCATTGGAGATTTAGTAGCACAAGACTACCGAGTCGCTGCTATTTTTAAGAAAAACAATATCGATTTTTGTTGTAATGGAAACAGAAGTATCGGTGAAGCATGCGAAAAACAAAATATATCTACGGAGCAAGTAATAAATGAATTATCAGGGATATCACACCAAAACAATGCTGCAAATATTGACTATAATTCTTGGCCATTAGATTTATTAGCAGACTATATCGAGAAAAAACATCATCGGTATGTAGAAGCAAAAATTCAAGAAATTATTCCATACTTGGAAAAAATCAACCGAGTACATGGAGGCAGACATCCTGAATTAGCAGAAGTGGAACAATTATTTAAAGATTCTGCCGGAGAACTAACTGTTCACATGAAGAAAGAAGAATTAATGTTGTTTCCCGCCATCAGAAAATTAGCACAAGCACAATTAACCAATACCGAACCGAGCAAAGCACCTTTTGGAAGTGTACAAAATCCAATTAGCGCAATGATGCATGAACACGACATCGAAGGAGATAGATTTAGACAGATTTCTGCCTTAACAAATGACTACTCTGCACCCGAAGATGCTTGTAATACTTACAGAGTTACATTTGCATTATTAAAAGAATTTGAAGAGGATTTACATTTGCACATTCATTTGGAAAATAATATCTTGTTCCCAAAATCTATCGCATTAGAAGAGCAATTCGCAACAGTATAAATTTTAAACCAATTAGATTTTTAAATCAATTAAATTAATTCACATGAAAAAGAAATTTTTAGTATTCGCAAGTGCAGCATTATTGTTTGTAGCTTGTAACAACAAACCAGCTGAAAGCACAGAAACTACAGAACCAGCTGCAACAGAAGAACCAGCTGCTCCGGCTGCAGATGCCAACACAGCAGAAGTTACCCTTAATGCAGGCGATGACATGAAATATGACATCACAGAAATTAAGGTAAAAGAAGGTCAAACAGTGAAATTGACTTTACACCATACAGGACAAGCTCCTAAAGTTGCAATGGGTCACAACTTTGTATTATTACAAGCAGGTGCTTCTTTAGAAAATTATGCAAAAGATGCTATCAATGCTAAAGACGACGATTATTTCCCTAAGGCTTTGGCTAAAGATGTGATCGCTCATACAAAAACTATTGGTGGTGGCGAATCTGATACCGTTGAATTCCCAGCTCCAGCAAAAGGAACATACGATTTCTTATGTTCTTTCCCTGGTCACTCTGGAACAATGCACGGTAAATTTATCGTAGAATAATTTCACCACATTACCTAAGTCGTAAATGATTTAAAAGAAGGCTGTCTGATTCTATTTAGGCAGCCTTTTTTTATTCTGTTAATTTTTAAAAAATTGGAAAAAGAATCTATAAAATTTACCGTAATTGAAAATGGCATTTCATATACCATAGAAACGCATGCCGGTGAATATAGAAATTTAATGATTTTACTTTTTGATAAATTATATTTTGAAGATTTTGGCGTATGTGGCGGACAAGGCAGATGCGCCACTTGCCTCGTTCGAATCGATGGCTTACAAGGTGAATCATTAATCAAAGACAGAAACGAACCTGTCACCCTTTCTAAAATTGGTTGCACAGAGGAAAATGTCCGACTTTCTTGTCAATTGCTCCTCACAAAAGATTTAGATGGAACCATCATAGAAGTAGTAGAACAAGAATCTATTCTTTAAAATTAATTGCCATCAAGAACATAGCGAAGCAATCTGCCAAATATTTGCAGTAAGCCTGTAATTACTGAGTTCGCTTTCCCGATTTATATCAAGATTGCAATGACAACGCTCCATTTTGACATTATAAACTATTCTTCCATCCATACGTTTATTTAGGAAAATGATTTTATGAAAATCAAACGTATTTATGAAACACCAGAAGCCGAAGATGGCTACCGAGTTTTAGTAGATAGAATTTGGCCAAGAGGCATCAGCAAAGATAATGCAGCGCTGGATGAATGGATGAAAGATATTGCACCTTCTACAGAATTGCGAAAATGGTTTAATCATCAACCGGAATTATTTCCTGAATTTAAACGAAAGTACAAAGAAGAATTAAAGGAGAAAAAGATGGAGTTAAACCATTTAAAATCCATTGCCGCCAAGAAAAATCTAACACTATTATATTCAGCAAAAGATACTCAATTCAATCAAGCGGTAGTATTATTAGATGCTTTAAACAAATAAATATTCTTTTAAAAAAATAACCGTGTCTCTCGCAAGTGGCACTACGTACAGAGGAGAATTATGAATTACTACCCAATTCCTAATTCTTAATTTTTAATTTTTAATTCTTAATACTTACTACTTGATACTTACTACTTAAACCCTCTACTTTCCTATGTTCTTGTATTTATCAGCATTTACTGGGTCTAAGGCAGACAACAGTTGTATAATGATGGTGCGTTCTGTCATATCGCTTTTTGAATAGATATTAATCAGCTCATTGCTTTTTGAAATAAAGAAATTTCGCAAGGGCAATAATCCAGGATTATCGGTATTCACCCTTTGCAACATAGCCATAGAAGTAGTGATAGCACTTCGAGCTTGGGCCGCATCTGCATACATTTTGTCCAATGCATTCAAGTGATACGTAAAAAATACTGTTCTAAAATCTTTGTAGCGAGGATTCAGCCAATTGTCCGCCAATACATACCGATTAATAGTTCCTGTTGTAAAGCTGATGCCACCATCAAATTGGTTCCATCCTTTGTATTTTGATTTTTCTCCGGGCGCCACATTGTTACATACCGTCATAGCTTTTTGGAAATAAGGAGTTCCTCCTTCTTTTCCAAAAGATTCATAATCATAAGCTAAAATGATGTAGGCATAATATGCTAATAGAGAAGTAACTTGAGAAGTAAATCCGTTGTCATTATAATCTAAATTTTGCAAATCAGAAAAAGCAAAATCAAAAGTTTTGTCTTGAATATTTAATAGTAATGTATTTAAACTACTGTTGTAAATTGGACGTTGCGACTGAATAATTGCTGTAGTTCTATATTCACCTTCTGTCGGTATTTCAGAAATATTAATAACGATATTGCATTTGATACGCTCTATATCTTTATAAACGTCGTTTGTCCACTTTCTTCCATTCATAAATTCACGGAAAGAAGTTTCCATATTTTTAAAAACTTGCGGATCTACGTTTTGATTTTTGGGTGCATTTATTTCTATCGTACAATTCAATTCCTGCGCTAATAATGCTTGATTATTCCAAAAGATAAAACTAAAAATGCTGGCAATAATTATTTTTTTCATTTTAATAGATCTTCGATAGCGTGTGTAATATCTAAGGCTACTTGTTCCTTACTTTTTAACTCGAATTTAGTGATTTTATTGTTGCGATTGATAATGGTAATTTTATTGGTGTTGAATTGAAATCCAGCGCCTTTGTCATTTAAAGAGTTTAATATCACAATGTCAAAATTCTTTTTGGATAATTTTCCTTTGGCGTGCTTCATTTCATCATTGGTTTCTAAAGCAAAGCCAATAGACAGTTGGTTAGGTTTTTTTACTTTCCCAAATTCATAAGCGATGTCCACATTCTTTTTTAATACGATGGAAAATTCAGCGTCGTTCTTTTTTATTTTTTGATTGGAAACCGTTTTGGGAGTATAGTCTGCAACGGCTGCGGCAAATATAGCCATGTCCACTTTAGAAAATTCTTTTTTGCAAACAGCATACATATCATCTGCTGAAAAAACGTTGCTTGTTTTAATACCTTTGGACACTTGTAATTTGGAAGGACCTAATACTAAATGCACTTTTGCCCCTAAAGCATGAAGTGTTTCTGCCAGCACTACACCCATTTTACCGGAAGAGTGATTGCCAATAAATCGAACTGGATCAATGGCTTCATAGGTAGGACCAGCAGTTATCATTATTTTTTTACCAAAAAAAATAGAAGTTTGTTGTTGAAATGTCCTTTCATTGATGAGAAATTGCACAATCTCTTCTGGCTCTGCCATTCTACCTTCACCGATTAATCCGCTGGCAAGTTCACCGGCATTCACTGGTATTAATTGATTGCCGTAAGATTGAAGTAATTTTATATTATTTTTGGTAGAAGGATGTTTCCACATATCTTCATCCATTGCGGGAGCGATATAAATAGGGCAACGAGCAGACATATAAACTGCCATCAATAAATTATCACACAATCCGTGAGCCATCTTAGCAATAGTACCTGCTGATGCTGGAGCTACCACCATCATATCTGCCCATAAAGCCAATGCTACATGATTGTTCCAATTGGTTTTGCTTTCATTAATATAATCAATATTACATTCGTTTTTAGAAAGGGTAGCCATGGTTAATGGCGAAATGAATTCTGCCGCAGCTTTCGTTAGGATTACTTTTACAAGTGCCCCTTCTTTCACTAACAGTCGAACTAAAAAAGCTGCCTTATAGGCAGCTATACTTCCACAAACAGCGATTAATATTTTTTTATCTTTCAGCATTGCCTGTGTTTTATATTAAGTTTGGTATTCCTTCTTATCTATGAAAGAAATTTTTCATAGGATTTATTTTGCTTTATCGACAAAATAAGTTTCATCGTTCATAAATTCCTGCAAAGAAGTAATAGTTGTTTTAGGTAATTTCTCATAGTATCGAGAAATTTCTATTTGTTCGCGGTTCTCAAAAACTTCTTCCAAGTTATCAGTAGCAGATGCAAATTCTTCTAATTTACGGTGCAACTCTTCTTTAAGTTTTGAGTTCATTTGATTGGAACGAGCAGAAATAACATTGATAGATTTGTATAAATTACCTGTTTTAGCGGTTAATTCGTCCAAGTTTCTAGTTTCAATGTAAGCAGATGCTGTTTTTGCTTCTTCTTTTTTTACGGTTGACATATATTATTATTTTTTCTTTTTTTTATGATGGTGTTTTTCTAATTCTTGAATATAAGCGCTCTTAGGATATTTTATTTTAAAGGCTTCAAATGCTTTTTGTTCTTCTTGTCTGCGTTCTTCTTGTTTGCCACGGTAGCTACCGTCTGCATATTTTTTCAAAGCTTTAACCACTAAATAATCCACTTTTTCGGCATTATCATATTCCGGAAAGTCTTTCAAAAAATTAGTCAATGCTACAGATGCAGCATAATATTGCCCAATTTTATAGTAAAGATAAGCACTTTCATACGTTTTTTTAAGCATTTTCCCTCTTAATTCATCTATTTTATCATTCGCCTGTTGCATCATCGTGCTTTTGGGGTATCTATCCACAAAATTTTGAAATGTTTCAATAGCCTTTTGGGTAGTAATTTGCTCTAATGAGTAGCGTGGAGATTGTTTAAAATAGCACATTGCTTCATCGAAAGCTGCTTTTTCTGCATTTTCGCTGGCTGGGTAAGTATTATAAAAACTCCTTAAATAAAAAGCGCCTAATTCATAGCTTCCATTCAAATAATGAGATTCTGCATACTTGTAATAAATATCATCTACACTTTTTTGCCCTTTTAACACCGTCAATAGTTGTTCGTACAGCGGAATTGCTTTGTCGTATTTCTTTTTAGCATACAACTCATTTGCTGTCTTTAATTTAGCTTCTATATCATTGCTCTTAAATACTTTATCGTATTGCCGAGTACAAGAGGCTAAGAGGCTGATAAATAAAACAAGATATACTGATTTCTTAAAAAACATAGAGGCGCAAAGATACAGTTTTATTTGATAATGTTAGAATTAGAAAATGTATATAAATGATTGATTGGATGTTAATTTTGTTTAATATAATAATCTAAATTGGATATTAATTCAATTTTCACGTTTGCAAGACGGACTATTCATTGGAAAATCTGATAGTGCAATATATTTTTTGCGCCATAGTTCACCTCATTTTCAGTGATTTATATTAAATCAATATAAAATATTTGGATAATTTCTTGTTTTATCACTTGCTAAAAAGTATCTTTGCACTCCATTTTCAGGAAAACAAGAAAAAATTCAATAAAGTGAATACATTATCGTACAAAACCAAAACCGTAACGCCGAAAGAAACCGTGCGTAAATGGTATTTAGTAGATGCTGAAGATCAAACACTTGGTCGCATCTCCTCAGAGATTGCTAAAATCTTACAAGGTAAAAATAAGCCGTCTTACACTCCAAATATCGACACTGGAGACCATGTAGTGATTATTAATGCAGAGAAAGTAGCGTTATCTGGAAAAAAAGCAACAGATAAAGTTTATATCCGCCACACAGGATATCCGGGTGGTCAACGTTTTATGACGGCAGAAATAGCATTGGCTAAAAAACCTGAGTTTGTATTAGAAAACGCTATTAGCCACATGTTACCTCGTACTCGATTGGGCAGAGCAATGTTCAAAAAATTACACGTATTTGCAGGTGCTGAACATACACATACTGCACAAAAACCGGAAGTTTTAAAATTTAATAAAATAAAATAATGGCAAAAGAAGCAATCAACGGATTAGGTCGTCGTAAAACTGCGGTAGCTCGCGTTTACTTAAAAAGCGGCAAAGGTGCATTTATTGTAAACGGTAAAGACATCAATGAATATATTTCTTTAAAACAATTGGTGGATAGAGCAATCAAGCCATTAAACGTTACAGATTCTATCGGTAAATTTGATATCAGCGTGAATGTAAAAGGCGGTGGTATTAAAGGACAAGCAGAAGCAATCTCTTTAGGTATTGCCCGTGCATTGGTGAAAAATGATGAAACAGTAAAACCTGCTTTAAAAGCAGAAAACTTAATGACTCGTGATTCCAGAATGGTAGAGCGTAAGAAATTCGGTAAGAAAAAAGCACGTAAGAGCTTCCAATTCAGTAAACGTTAATTTTCAAAAATTTATAACTATAACATGGCAATTTCTAAAATATCTCAGCAAGAAATGTTGGATGCCGGAGTACACTTCGGTCACTTAAAGAAAAAATGGAATCCTAAAATGTTACCATATATCTTTATGGAGCGCAAAGGTATTCACATCATAGACCTAAATAAAACACAGGAAAAACTAGAAGAAGCAGCAGCAGTATTTCGCTCTATTTCTAAATCTGGTCGCAAAATCTTATTTGTAGCTACTAAAAAACAAGCAAAAGATATTGTTCAGGAAGCAGCCAAACAAGTAAACATGCCCTTTGTAACAGAACGTTGGTTAGGTGGTATGTTGACAAACTTTGTGACTATTCGTAAGTCTATCAAGAAAAAACAAAACATCGAAAAAATGTTGGGAGATGGCGCTTTGAATAATATCACTAAGAAAGAAAGATTGATGTTGGGTCGTCAACAACAAAAATTAGATAAAGTATTAGGTGGTATCGAAAACTTACCTCGTATTCCTGCAGCTTTATTTTTAGTAGATATTTCTCACGAACATATCGCATTAGCTGAAGCAAAAAATTTAGGTATCAAAACCATTGGTGTAGTAGATACTAACAGCGACCCAACAAAAGTTGATTTTGCAATTCCTGCAAACGACGATGCTACCAAATCTATACAGCTAATTACTAATTATTTGGTGGAAGCTATCAAAGAAGGTTTAGCAGAACGCAAAAAAGACAAAGAAGAAGCAGACGCAAAAGCAGAACCAGAAGCGCAAGCGCAAGCAACCGCGGAAACTGCCGAATAATTTTAGTAAAAAAGTCAATGGTTAATAGTTATTTGGTATTAATACAATACGATAATTATTGACCATTAACTATTAACAAATAATTTCAAATTAAAAATATGTCAACTGTAACAGTAACAGCAGCAGAAGTAAATAAATTAAGACAAGAAACCGGTGCAGGTATCATGGATTGCAAAAAAGCTTTAATAGAAAGCAATGGCGATTTTGAAGCCGCTATCGACTATTTAAGAAAAAAAGGAGCGAAAATTGCAGCGAACCGCTCTGATAGAGAAGCAAATGAAGGAGTAGTGGTGGCTGTAACAAGCCCAGACGGAAAATTTGGTTGTGCTGTAAATTTAAGTGCAGAAACAGATTTCGTATCAAAAAATGAAGACTTCATCAACTTGGCAAAATCAATTGCAGAAGTAGCATTGAACGGCAGAATTAAAACACAGGAAGAATTACAAAATGCTACCTTAGACGGCGTTTCTGTAAAAGATAAATTGTTGGATACTGTTGCAAAAATCGGTGAGAAAATCGAAGTAAAAAAATACGAAGTAATGGAAGGTGAAGGAGTAGTATCTTACATTCACATGGGCTACAGAATGGGTGTTTTAGTACAATTAAGCAAAGCATTGAACGAGGCTATCACCATAGCGGGTAAAGATGTTGCTATGCAAATTGCCGCTATGAATCCGGTAGCAGTAGATGCATCTGGCGTTTCTGATGAAACCAAAGACAGAGAAAGAGCTATCGCTCGTGAAAAAGCAATTGCAGCAGGAAAACCTGAAAACATCTTAGATAAAATTGCAGAAGGCGCAGTAAATACGATGTTGAAAGAAAATACTTTATTACCACAAGCATTTGTGAAAGACGGAAGCAAAACCGTAGAGCAATATTTGAAATCGGTAGATAAAGATTTAACGGTACTTTCGTTCAAGCGAGTAACCTTATCATAAATTCATTAAAGAGAACTTCGGTTCTCTTTTTTTTGTCTATTTTTAAATAGATTTGATTAATTTAGTAGCATCATGATTGCTTTAAAAGAAAAAGTAAAACCTAAAAATGGCAAAATAGTCATTACACTTCCTGAAAACCTGAAGGATGCTACTGAATTTATTTTGACTTTGGAAAAGGCAGAAAAATCTAAATTACAGAAAAAAAATAAAATTGATATACTTCAGCAGTTCAAGGGAATTGTAAAAGACAGCACTTATCAACCGGATGAAGAAGAGTGGTATAAACAATAATATATTTTTAGATAGTTCTATATTAATAGAATATATCAAACAATCCAAGATAGAAATATTTGAGAGTTTAATCAATAATAAAGAAATTGTATTGCATATCAATTCAATCGTAATGAGTGAATTTATATTTTATCTTATTGCATATAAATCCAATCGTTCCCCCTTAAGTTGTAAAGAAGCTAAGATAATTCCAAACCTTCTTAGAGAAACAAACCCGACTACATTTCTTAGTCAATTTTCTTTTGTTAATACAACAGAACCTTCATTCGTTGAAATTTCTGTAAATCTTATGGAAAAATATAATTTATTACCCAATGACGCACTTATCTTAGCAACGTGTATAATTAAAAATATTTCTTGCATTGCATCATACGATAAAGATTTTATCGAAGTTTGTGAAAAGGAAAAAATATTACTGCTAAACGATGTCGAAAAAATAAATCAACTTTTAAGTAAAAAATAAATCATGAATAAACCAATCAAGCGCGTACTCTTAAAACTCAGTGGAGAAGCATTAATGGGCGACCAACAATTTGGAATAAAAGCAGATACCCTTGCGCTGTTTGCTGATGAAATTGTAGAAGTTATCAAAGCCGGCTATCAAGTAGGCGTAGTAATCGGTGGTGGCAATATATTTAGAGGATTGCAAGCCGGCAATATCGGCATAGAGCGTGCTCAAGGCGATTACATGGGTATGCTGGCAACCCTTATCAATGGCATGGCTTTACAAGGTGCCATTGAATCAAAAGGTGTTTATACCCGATTGCTATCAGCACTGTCTATCTCACAAGTTTGTGAGCCATATATTCGCAGAAGAGCCGTGCGCCATTTGGAAAAAGGAAGATGCATCATTATGGCTGCCGGAACAGGAAACCCTTATTTTACTACCGACACCGCCGCAGCTTTGCGTGCCAATGAATTAGAAGCCGATGTTATTTTGAAAGGAACAAGTGTAGATGGTATTTATACTGCCGACCCAAAGAAAGATGCAGCTGCTACAAAATATGACACTATTTCTTTCAACGAAGTTTTACAGCAAAACTTGCGCATCATGGATCAAACGGCTTTTGCCTTGTGCAAAGAAAACCAAATGCCCATCATTGTATTCAATATTAAAGAACGTGGAAATATCTTACGCATTTTACAAGGCGAAAAAATAGGCACATTGGTGAGTTAAGATTCTATTTCTCTATTTTTATAATTGTTAATTGTTAATCGTTCATCGTTAATTGTTAATTGTTAATTGTTAATTATACATCGTAAATCGTACATCGTAAATCGTAAATCTCAATTCGTTAATCGTTAATCGTTAATTGTTAATTGTTAATTGTTAATTTTGCTTTCCGAGCAGAGTCTCTCGCAGAGGACTCTGCGTTAAACAAAGCACAGAATTAAAAGTTAATCGTACATCGTAAATCGTACATCGTAATTCGTACATCGTAATTCGTACATCGTAATTCGTAATTCGTAAATCGTTAATCGTACATCGTACATCGTAATTCGTAATTCGTAAATCGTACATCGTACATCGTAATTCGTAAATCGTAAATCGTAAATCGTAAATCGTTAATCGTAAATCGTAATTCGTACATCGTAAATCGTAAATCGTACATCGTAATTCGTAATTCGTAAATCGTTAATCGTACATCGTAATTCGTAAATCGTAATTCGTACATCGTAATTCGTAAATCGTAATTCGTAAATCGTAAATCGTAAATCTCAATTCGTTAATCGTTAATCGTTAATCGTAAATCGTACATCGTTAATTGTTAATTGTTAATTGTTAATTGTTAATTATACATCGTAAATCGTACATCGTACATCGTAAATCTCAATTCGTTAATCGTTAATCGTTAATC
>JBDKHK010000086.1:0-19476 GCA_039797705.1 Bacteroidota bacterium | reverse complement strand
TGCACCACCACCACCGCCACCGTTATCTGAATTAGCTGCACCACCACTACCACCGGCATAGGTTGTCGTTCCAACATTTGTACCGTTTGTATTGCTACCTCCGCAAGTACTACTACTAGCCGCAGTGCAACTACTTTTTCCGCCACCGCCGCCGCCGGCACGTACAAGTGTTGTGGTATATGCAGTATTGCTTGGTGCAGTGCCTGAATTAATACCTATGCCAAACCAAGAAGCCTGCCCATAACCACCTGGGTCACTCTTGATTTCACCAGCGAATATAGAACCTGTAGCATGGCCACTACCGGCACCTCCACTTCCTACATATAAATTATATGAACTTGATGGCGTAACTTCTATCTCAGAAGAGGCATAATTACCACCTGCTCCTCCTGGGCCTGCATTATCATCGCCACAAATCCAAAAACCACATACTCTACCACCACCGGAGCCGCCGCCGCCACCACCCCAAGCTTCTACCTTAATTTTACAGACTTTTGAAGGAACACTAAACGTTTCGGCACTTCCGGAATAGGTATAAATACAAGTAGTAGTGTTGCCCGATGTGGTGCATGACCCTGCAGCGTAAGAAAGTTTAGGAGCAAACGAAATTATAAGTATATATATACATAATTTAAATTTACTTGAAGTGGATTGAAGAAGATTTTTCATAATTGGTTATTTTAAGTGCTTTTTATTAAAATATTGTATTACGTAGTTGTTTAATTTTTTCTATCTATTAAAAATTTAACAGCTGGCATTCCCGATGTTCGGTTCTGTCTGTGCCCCACCCTGATGTGAACTGGAGGTTTCCACTTTTGCCCATCTGCACTGGAAAGTGGAATAACGCAAAGCGAATACGAGATTCCTCTCTCTCTCTATTTATATCGAAATCGGAATAAAGAAAAGCAGGTGTAATGGATAGTTTATTGGGATTTTTCATGTAAAATTATTTAATCATGTATTATCTTAATTTTTTGTTCATTCAACCTTAAATAAAGTTTTGTTAAAAGTCAAGCCCATGTAGTATTTTTTTTTAAATGAATAAAATATTTATTACAATTATGTAGGAGGAAGGGGGATTTATGATTTATGATTTAAGATTTGTGATTTATGATTTAAGATTTATGATTTATGATTTATGATTTATGATTTATGATTTATGATTTAAGATTGACAATTAACAATTAACAATGAACGATTTAAGATTTATGATTTATGATTTATGATTTATGATTTAAGATTTACGATGTACGAATTACGATTTAAGATTTAAGATTTAAGATTTAAGATTTATGATTTAAGATTGACAATTAACAATGAACGATGAACGATGGACGATTAACGATTGACGATTGACGATTAACGATTGACGATGGACGATTGACGATGAACGATTTACGATGAACGATTTACGATGAACGATGGACGATTGACGATGAACGATTTAATTTTTAATTCTTAGTTTTTAATTTTTACAGGCATACTGCAAATGAGCGCGGTCATTCCCGCGGAAGCGGGAATCTCAATAATTACAGGCTTATTGCAAAGATTTGAGATTCCCACTTTCGTGGGAATGACGCAAAGCGAGAAAAACGCAAATGAGCACCGTCATTGCGAACGCAGTGAAGCAATCTCATCAATTACGATGTACGATTGACGATTAACAATTAACGATTAACAATTAACAATTGACGATTTAATTTTTAATTTTTAATTTTTAATTCTTAATTCTTAATTCTTAACTTTTAATTCCAACCGCAAATGAGTGCCGTCATTGCGAACGCAGTGAAGCAATCTCAGTAATTACGATGTACGATTGACGATTAACAATTAACGATTAACGATTGACGATTAACAATTAACGATTAACGATTAACAATTAACAATTGACGATTTAATTTTTAGTTTTTAACTTTTAGCTTTTAATTTTGTACTTTTGCACCAATTATTGAACTTATTATCACATTTACATCGTGTAATTTGTTTTTTACCAGTCACAAGAATATGTCTATATAAAAACACTCTTCTCCGTTTTTTATATTTGATAGTGACCATTTTTAACAGCTTGTATTTTCATATTCAATACATTCTCATTTTCAAAAAATAATGTTATTTAAAGATTTAAATTTAATTGAGCCTATCTTAAAGGCTCTACAAACCGAAGGTTATACAACACCTACGCCCATTCAGGAACAATCTATTCCTACTATATTACAAAAAAGAGATTTATTAGGCTGCGCACAAACCGGAACTGGAAAAACCGCCGCCTTTGCTATCCCTATGATTCAGTTGTTAGCAGAAGATTTGGTTTCGGGAAAACCGACAAAAGCACCCAAAGCATTAATTCTAACACCAACACGTGAATTAGCCATTCAAATTATGGAAAGTTTTGCAGCTTATGGCAGGCATATTCCTTTAAAGCGAACGGTTATTTTTGGAGGCGTAAACCAACATGGACAAGTGATGGCATTGCAAAAAGGCATTGACATATTAATAGCAACTCCAGGCAGATTGTTGGATTTAATGAATCAAGGATATGTGGACTTTCGCTCTATACAGATTTTTGTATTAGACGAAGCGGACAGAATGTTGGACATGGGTTTTGTAAATGATGTAAAAAAAATTATAGCAAAACTTCCGATAAAACGTCAAACACTTTTTTTCTCGGCGACCATGCCCAATGAAATCCAAAGTTTGGCAAATACCATTTTGACAAATCCGAAGAAGGTAGAAGTAACGCCTGTTTCCTCCACCGCAGAAACGATAGACCAATCTGTATTTTTTGTTGATAAGAAAAATAAAAATGCATTATTAATTCATCTTTTAAAAAATAAAGAAATCAAAAGAGTATTGGTATTTACTCGTACTAAACACGGTGCCGATAAAGTAGTGAAAGTCTTGGAAGCAGCGGGCGTAAAATCAGCTGCCATTCATGGCAACAAATCACAAAATGCCAGACAGAACGCTTTGCAAAACTTTAAAAACAGCGTGATTCGCGTGCTGGTAGCAACGGATATTGCTGCCAGAGGGATTGACGTAGATGATTTAACGCATGTTATCAATTACGAATTACCGGAAGTACCTGAAACCTATGTTCATAGAATTGGGCGTACCGGGCGAGCGGGAAATGCCGGTATTGCATTGGCTTTTTGCGATTCTGAAGAGAAATTATTATTGCGGGATATTCAAAAACTAACCGGCAAGCAGATTCCTGTTCGGGTAGATCATCCGTATCCAATTGCAACGGTACAAGTGGAATTAAAAGAACCACATCAGCATAAATTCGGAACGAATACGCCAAAAAACCATGCTCCAAAACCCAATAAAAAGAAATGGTACGGAAGAAAGGCTGCGGCTAAATAATTTCATCCATGATGGACATATAAGTCGGCTCAAAAGCAGTCTTTACATCCGCATATCCTAAAGATTTCAGCCTATCAGAAGTGGACGTTCCAATAGAAATGATAGACTGATTTTTCTCCAAAGGATAATTCGTCAAATATGCCTCCACATTCATCGGGCTGGTGAATACCAAGATTTGCTCTGTTCGCTTCTTGATGGATGCTTTGGGGGTATTTTCATACACAATAAGTGTGTGAATGTCTTTATTTTTAGAAATGGATTTTTGAATACTTCTCAAAGAATTTTTAGCTTGTATAAAAATGATTTTACCGTTAGCCGTTTCATCAAATTTTTGAGAAACATTGGCAATATCTCCTCCTTGTCCAATAAAATCTACTGGATAGCCTAACTCTAATATAGCTCGTGCAGTGCCTTTGTTTACGGCTGCAATTTTTATTGTAGGAGAAATATTTTTTACGGTATCGAAAAAATATTTTACTCCATTTTTACTGCTAAAAAACAACCAATCTATTTCCTTTGGTAAGTCAAAATTTATGGGAGAAAAATCTATCAAAGTAGCATAATTTACGGTATAATTCAATGCTTTCAATCCTCTGACGATATAATCATTTTCTTGCAAATCAGAAGAAATAAAAACAGCAGTTGGAGTGCTATTTTTCAAACTTAAAACTATTGGTTCTATAGCTTTCGGAATATTGTTTAACTCATCATTAGGTAAAACAACATGTTTTCTTTTTGGGAAAGTATTCCATGCTTTTGCCTGAGAAATCCAAACATGTGTTTCCTCCTTTATTTTTTCCGCATACACGCCTAACGGCATTTGGCAACCGCCCTCAAAATCATGTAAGATTTGACGTTCCACTGCTGCAATTTCAGCACTTTTATCATCATTCAACAGAGAGCATATTTCCTTCATTCGTTCATCTGCCTCTCTGATTTGAAAAGCTAAAACGCCTTGCGCCGGTGCCGGAATAAATGCCGGTGCTTTTAAGACAACTTGCTCAAATGCGCTGATGTCGATATTTAGTCTTTCGATACCGGCAGATGCCAAAACAATGGCATCGTATTTTTCTTCTGAAAGTTTATGGATGCGGGAAGGCACGTTTCCTCTCAAATCTTGGATATTGAAATCGGGACGCAATGCTAATAATTGCGCTTTTCTGCGAGCAGAAGAAGTACCGACTATCGCATTTTGCTTTAATTTTAAAAGTGATTTTCTATCTACTTTTTCTTTTCTAATTAATAAAATATCAAATGGATTGGCTCTTTTTGAAAAGGCTGTTAATGTTAATCCTTGAGCATTTTCGGTAGGCATATCTTTACAAGAATGTACTGCCATGTCAATCTCATTGGACAATAAGGCATCTTCCAATTCTTTGGTAAAAAATCCTTTTCCTTCCATTTTATCAAAGCTCAAATTCCATTGCTGGGTAGCATCGCCTTTGGTTTTTATTATTTTCAGCTCAGCTTGGTAGCCATTTTTTTCTAGGATGGATTTGGTAAGATTTGCTTGCCACAATGCCAACTCACTTCCTCGTGTACCAATAATTACAGGGTTTGTATTTTTCTTCATGTAAAAATTAAAACGTTTGATAAAACAAAGTGTTTAATACATAATAGCATCGCTATTATGGTCTGAATTTTTTATTCAGCAATGATTTTTTGGAAGCCTTGAAAGGAAGTGCAATATACTTTTCTTCCATGTATTGCATTACTTTTTCCAATACTTCTTTAGATTGTACATCTAAACTTTCTATATCTTTTCTAAAAGCACCATTTAATGCTCTTTCTCTAATGTCTTTTACTTCATTGGGAATATGTGCTAATGCTAACTCCAAGCGTCTTTCTTTATACAAATCGCTGAAGCTGACTAAAAATTCTTCCAACATTGCTTCGGCTTTATACAACTCTCCTCTTCTGAAACGCATATTCTCTTGTGCTTTTTTTTCTAAAGAAGCAACATCTATATAGTCAACATTTTCTGATTCTATTATTTCTTGGGCTACATCTTGCGGCACTGCCAAATCTACAATTATGGCTTTTTTCCCTTTGGGGGCAATTCTTTCAAAAATTTCTTTGGTAAGCACTACGTAATTTGCACCGGTACAAGTCAAAATAATATCTACATCTTCTGAGTGATTAATTAATTTATCAAACTCAATCGCTTTCCCATTCTCAAAGCGAGCAGCTAAATCTTCCGCCTTGCTCAATGTTCTATTGTACACTGTTACATTATGTATTCCATATTTATTCAGCAAATTGGTCATTAAATGATTGGTTTGTCCGGCACCAATAATCATCACTTTGGCATCTTTGGTGATGTTTCTTTCCAATAAAGTTCTGAAAGCTAAAGAAACAACAGAAACCGGTTTTTCACCAATGCGGGTATCACAATGAATTTTTTTGGCGAAAACAATAGCTTGTTGGAATGCCAAACGAATATCATCGCCACATAAGCCATGTTTTTTGGCATTCATGTAAGCCGATTTAATTTGTCCTAAAATTTCTCTTTCGCCAATTACCAAAGAATCAAACGAGGCCGCCACTCCCATAAAATGCTTTACGGCATCTTCTTTTTCAAAAACCATTGCTTTAGAAAGATGCAAATTTATCAACTCTTTATTGAAATTGGGGTTGATAAAAAGGAATAAATCTTTGAGAAATTTATTATCAATTACTCGGTCGCTCGTGAAAAAGAACGTAACACGATTACAGGTATTCAAATACAACAATTCGTCAATTTCAAAAGCATTTTTTAGCTCTTTCAATCTTTTTGCAGGATAATCAGCAACATCCTCATCAGAATCAGCAATAAGATAGTCTTTTAGCCTGTTGACTTTCGCTGTTTTATGTGTTATGGTAACTACTCTGTAGCGTTGCACTTTTCAGACCTTTTTACTTTTACAAATATGGCAATATTATAGGTAATAAAAAAATGATTTTGCTCATGTTCAATGGCGCTAACATAAAAATAACTATTCGGGATATTCTATTTGAACATAACACTTGCCATTTTGCAATTGCAAATCTTTTTTAATTCCTAAAGAATAACGAACAATTACATGTTTATTTTCATCCGTATCTGGCAATTTGCCTATTATTTTTGCATAAACAACCTTGCTGTTTACTAAGTTTTTGATTTTCAATACCGTACCAATTGGCAATATTTTATGCATGGCAAAATAAGCGGTTTCCATAGCACCTAAAGTGGTAGTCATTGGAGCGCCTGTGCCCTTAATTTGATTTGTCTTTTTACTGGCAGTTTGCTGTTTATAGATTCTTAGCAATTCTTTCTGTGTTGAATTATCAGATGCTTGAATATCAGGCTTTTCTGTTGAATTTCCCGAATCAATAGTTTCATCTGTGGCTACTGGTTCCTTTACGATAGGTTCTGGCTCTTTTGTCTTAGATTCCGTTGGTTTCGTTTTAATTTCTGGTTCTTTTGTATTTACAACTATAGGTTTCACTTTTGAATCAGCATCGACCGTTGGAATCGATTTCCAATCTGTTTTTTGTACTTTAGAAATGGTAGGTGTCGGTTTTGATGCATTTTTTCCAACAATTAAAACACTACCAATTTTGATATTATAATCTGATAAACCATTCCATTTTTGCAAATCTTCTATAGAAACATTATACATTTTTGAAATAGCATATAATGTTTGGCTTTGTTCGACGATATGTGTTTTATCGGAAGAAGAGGAGACAGCAGGCTTCTCCTCTTCTTTCACTTTAACCGGAACTACATTTTTACTTGTTTCTGAATGTGATATTTTTGATTTATTCTTGTTTGGAATACGGATAATTTGTTCGGGTTTGATGTTATTGGCTGTTAAAGATGGATTTATCTGCAATACTTCTGTTGTAGAAACATCGTATTTTTTAGCAATTTTTGTTAATGTTTCTCCAAATTTCACCACATGCATAGTGTAGGGTGATGGTTTGGATGCATAAATAAATAGTGTACTGAATATTAATATGCAGCACACTATTGCTTGTCTAATTTCTCTGTGCATATTCATATTGGAACAAAGTTCCGTCATTAAAAGTTTTAAAAAAACACTTCTTTTCAACATAAGTTTAAATTACTTTTGCCATAAACTTTATTATTTTGAAAATCATAGGTATCATTCCTGCTCGATATGCCTCTACTCGTTTTCCGGGCAAGCCTCTGGCATCTATTATGGGAAAAACGATGATAAAAAGAGTTTATTATCAATGTTTGAAATCTATTTACTTGGATAATTTAATAGTGGCAACGGATGACGAACGTATTTATAATGAAGTAAAATCATTTAGAGGCAATGTTATTATGACTTCGACAGAGCATTTGAATGGAACTTCCCGATGTGCAGAAGCTATATCAAAACTTCCTGAGAAATATGATTATGTAATCAATATTCAAGGCGACGAACCGCTTATTCATCCTGAACAAATTGATACGTTAGGGAAAATCTTTTTTAAAGATGCCGATATTGAAATTGCTACTTTAGTAAAAAAAGAAACAGACGTGTCTCTTTTGGAAAACAGGCATATTGTAAAAGCAATAGTAAACAAACAATTTTTTGCGGTTGATTTTAAAAGGGAATTAACTACAACAGAAAATTTCTTATACAAACATATCGGTATTTATGGTTTTCAAACAAATATTTTGCAAGAACTTGTACAATTAGCGCCGAGTGAAAATGAAATAAAATATCAGTTAGAACAATTGCGCTGGCTGGACAATGGCTATCGAATAAAAGCCGGACTAACAGAACATGAAAGTATCAGCGTGGATGTACCAGAAGAGGTAGAAAAGATTGAACAAGTATTAAAAATAAGCAATTATTGATTATTATCTTATATTTCAATAACTAATAAGTGGAGCATATCGGATTCGAACCGATCGCCTCTACACTGCCAGCGTAGCGCTCTAGCCAAATGAGCTAATGCCCCAATATCTAAAAGAACGTCGCAAAGATAGAAATTAATTTAATACTAACAATTGATGAATCAATTTTGCTGCATTTTTTGAAGCGCCATCTTTTCCTATCTGTTCAAATAATAGTTGGTATGGGTTTGAATTGTTTATTAAAAACAACTGTTCTAATTCTTTTGCAATTTCTACTACATTGCAATCTTTTTGTATTCGCTCTTCTATTATTTTTTTATCTACAATTAAATTAGGCAAAGAAATATAAGATACTTTTGCTACACGCTTTCCGATTTGATAATTAAACCAAGAGGTTTTATACACTACCACTTGTGGCACATTAAACAAAGCAGTTTCCAACGTGGCGGTTCCGCTACAAACTATTGCTGCTTTGGAGTGTTGTAAAATTTCATACGTTTGGTCGAATTTTAATTGAACATTTTTGGGTAAATTTTTTGGATATAAATCTGCTAAAGCGGACATGGCAGCAAGCACAAAATGTTCATTGGGAAATTTTTGAGCTACGTCCAACAGGACTGTTAAAAGAGATGAAATTTCCTGTTTTCTGCTGCCGGGTAATAATGCAATAGTTTGTTTGTTTTCTATTGCAACATCATTGTTTTTAATAATATCCAACAAAGGGTGTCCTACATAATGCGCAGAGGCATATTGATGTTTTTCATAAAATTCTTTTTCAAATGGAAGAATACAAAGCATCAAGTCCACGTATTTTTTTACTTTTTGAACTCGTTTTTCCCGCCATGCCCAAAATTTTGGAGAGATATAATAAATTACTTTATAACCTTGCTGTTTGCACCATTTGGCTAATCTTAAATTAAAGCCAGGGTAGTCAATTAAAATAACGGCATCGGGTTTAAATTCGGTAATAGCTTGTTTAATTTCTTTAAAATTTTTTTGAATCGTTCTAAGATTTTTCACCACTTCAAAAAAACCCATGAAAGCGAGTCGGTCTAATCCAAAAATCAACTCTATTCCCGCAGAGGCTAAATGCGGTCCGCCTACTCCTTTAAAAATTGCCTGTTTATCGAATTCCAAAAGCGCACGAACCAAATTTGCGCCATGCAAATCTCCAGATACTTCACCGGCAACAATAAAATAGTTCAATAGGTTTATTTTTATAAATTTAGCGAAGATATTTCACTCCAAACATCAATGCAATATAAATAACAGAAGCTATAAAAATGCCTTTGCACAGGGAGAATTTCTTCCATAAATTAAAAAGAAAAAACACAGGCAAATTAATGAACACAGATACTTTAATAAATGAAGGTAAAACCGATAAATCCTTTGCTCCATTTACATATTGCTCCCAAGTATAACTACTAAATTTGAATTCTTTATACAAAAAAAACATAAACATCGGTAAAACCATGCCTAATATAAAACCAAACAATGTTTGGTCTGCTTTATCTAAAAACGATTGATTTTTGGGTGGATTTTGATTCATTTCATCTTATTTATTGCACAAAAATACTGCTTTTAGCGAGTAAAACTAATCCTGTAAGAAAAGTGAATTTTTTAGTGGCTTAATTTGAGGTTATATAATTGTCCAACGCCCGCCGACACACCACCGATACCGCTGAGGAGATGCATAAAATTACTGTCCACTTGAAAGAGGATGTTTATAATGGCTGCTGTACTCATCAAAATTAATCCCGCAAAAAATGCATACGCCGGAATTTTACTATGGTGGTGATGCTTGTATCCATGTAAAATAGAAGAAGTACCCAAAATAAAAACGCTGAGAATCAAAATATATTCTACCCAGTGGTATTGCTCAAAATAGGCAGCTGCCACGGGCATCACCACTAAAAGAATAGGCGTAAGCATACAATGAACAGCGCACAAAGCAGACAAAAATACGGTCATTCGCTCCGCATAATGTTTGTGATTTTGTGTATTATGTTGTACCTTCATTTTGTAATTCAATTGCAAATATACAACATTATGCAACTAAATTGCAAGTATATATTGTTAAATAATTATGCACACAACAGAACAAATTCTAAAACATCATCATTTACGCATTACAGAAATTCGTATAGAATTATTACAATATTTTCAAAAAAATGGAAAAGCACTAACACATGCAGATTTAGAATTACAATTTAATAAGAAATTTGACCGTGTTACCATTTACAGAACGCTTACTTCTTTTTTAGAAAATGGATTATTGCATAAAATTCCGGACGATACCGGAGTTGCAAAGTATGCACTCTGTTCGCATGAAGGTAGCACGCACACACACGATGATCATCACGTGCATTTTAAATGTCGTTTGTGCGATAAAATTGAATGTTTATATACGTTGGAAATTCCTAAACTTGCTTTGCCGAAAAAATATAAAATGGAAAATGCCAATTTATTGATAGAAGGAATTTGTGCGAGTTGCCATGCAATAAAATAAAATTAGTTTAAAACTAAACAACCTTTCTATTTGTATTATTAAAAATGAAGGAAGAAGAAATTATACATACTTCGGAGGAAAAAATATACGAACAATCCATTGAAAGAAAATACAGAAACTATAAATGGGTGATGTATCTTTTCATAGGAGGTGTAGCCTTTATGTTTCTAACTATTACTTTCTATTATTTATTGGAGCATTGGGGAACGAAAGGAATTAAGCTAAAGATACTTCCTATTTTTTATTGGAATACTCTAATTCTTATAGCCAGCAGCTATGTAATTCAATTGGCTAAAAAATATTTTCGAAATGATAATTATTTGTCTTATAAAACTTCGTTGCTCTTAGTATTAGGAAGTGGAATTTTATTATTATTTGGACAAATGGCAGGTTGGTTAGCCATGTATAAAGGTGGAATAATGCAAAATAGCCATGAAGCAGCTTATTTCTTTACCATATTTGGATTATATGCCCTGTATTCTTTTGGGGCTATCATTTTTTTAGCTTTTTTTACTTTTAAAAGCAATAAATTCCTCCATGATTATGCAACATCTGTTGTATATTTTACAGATCCTATAGTCAGGCATCAATTAAATTTATTCAGTTTATTTTGGTATGCTTTGGGAGTAATATGGATATATTTGATTTTCTTTTTTATGCTTGTTTGGAGATATTAAAATACCTGCCGAATAAAATGACTGAGTGCATCTTTCCATAATAAAACAATGAATAAAACACCCCAAACTGCTCCAAAAAAATGAGCATCGTGTCCAATATTATCCATTCCTTTTCTGCCCATATAATAAGAATACCATAAATACAATGGTCCTAAAATATAGGAGGGAATAAAAAATGGAATAGGGAAAATCATCAATCGTTGTGATGGGAATAATATGATGCTGACAAACAAAACTGCTGATACTGCTCCAGAAGCTCCAATGGCATTGTAATTTGGATTTTCTTTATGTTTATAAAAAGAAAACATAGCACTCATGATTAATGCAGAAAAATATAAAGCGATATACAAAACAGTTCCTAGCTGCTGAAAAATTTCTTTAAAAGCAATTTCTACATTACTGCCAAACAAATACAACGCATACATATTGAACAGCAAGTGCATCCAATCGGCATGGATAAAGCCTGCTGTGACAAAACGATAGTATTGCTTGCGTTTCTCTATTATATAAGGATTAAAAACACAATTGGAAAACAAGACTTGGTTATTAAATGCCAAAAAACTGGAAATAACCGTGAGCGCAATAAGCAGGTTAGTAATCATGTAAAAAATTTAGAATACAAAGTTATTGCTTTTTCTTTTTTCCCGCTACTCCTGGTAACATTCGTTTTAGCACCGCTCCAGATAAGGAGGTTGCTCCTCCTCTATTCAATATTCTATTGTTGATGAACACTTGCGTTTTATTAAGAAATCCCGGCACAACCGAAACTTTATTTCCTAATCCGTCTAAAGCAGCCTGTACTACTGGTGCTGCTTCCATCAACATCGGACTATCTTTCAATCCTTTGGTCATTTCTGATTTGGTAAAACCGGGACACAATGCTAATACATCTACATTTTTATCTTTAAATTCGTAATTTAATCCTTCTGCCAATGATAAAATATAGGCTTTTGTTGCTGCATAATGGGTTAAAAATGGGTGTGCATTAAACGCACTAACACTGGACGTGAAAATAATACCGCCTCTTCCTCTGCTGATAAAATGTTTACCAAATTCATACGCCAACACATAAGGTGCTTTCATATTCAATTGAAGCATTTGTAAATTTCTGTCTAAACTACCTCTGTAAAAATGGCCTTCACAATTCGTCCCAGCATTATTGACCAATAAGCCTATGTCTAAATCATTGGTAGCATCTAAAATATCATTTTGAAATCCATCCACACTCAAATCAGCCTCTACCACCAATACTTCGATTTTATATTGTTCTTTCAATTCGCTTGCTACCGTTTCTAATAATTCTTTTCTGCGAGCTACAATAACCACATTCAATCCTTTGGAAGCAATTTGGCGAGCAAATTCTTTTCCTATTCCACTGGAAGCACCCGTTATAATTGCCCACGGCCCGTATTTTTCTAAAAAATCATTCATTAGTAAAATTTTACATGACTAAGATACTATAATTCAGGTATAATTTTATTTTAAAAAAAACTTATAAAATTTTCTCCTAAGATAAATAAGATGTTGGCAAGTATGACGTTCTTATTATTGATTAATATTTTATCATTCAAAAAAATATACAAAACACAAATTTTATACATTAAACCATCTTCAATTTATAAAATAGTTGTAGATTAACATCGAATTTTCAAAAGCTATATAATATGCGTACCTTATTCAAATTTTCTATTGTTTTTATAACTATTTTTCTATTTACACATTGTAATAAATATACCCCTGAAAATGCGGTAAGATGTATAGCAACCAACTTTGATGACGAGATAGAAAATAATCAAAATCTAACCTTTACTTTTAATAAAGAATTACTACAAAGTGATACTTTAATTGGCAAATGGATAGACAATGATTTAATAAAAATATCGCCCAGCGTTCCTGGTAAATGCAAATGGACTTCTGCTCGTGAATTGGTATTTTCACCTTTAGAAGCATTTCCATCTGCCACCGATTTTAAAATCACCCTCTTAGATAAAATTACCAAAAACACATCTGAAGTATTAAAACTATATGGTGATATTATATTTGAAAGCCATACATCTTATTTAACATTAATTGGTTCACAATCATTTTGGAGAGCGGGCATTAGCAACCCAAGCAATATAGAATTACAAACAGATATAAAATTTAATATTCCTGTAAATCCTAAAAAAGCCGCCGATTTATTGGAAGCAACAGTTAATGGAGAAAAAGCTCCGTTCAAAATTCTCAGCACACGTTCGTCCAAAGTATTATCAATCGTTTTTTCCAACTTAAAAGGCATTAATGAAACAACTAAAGTAAAAGTTGTTTTAAAGAAAATTGGCAAGAGCATGAAAGAAGATCAATTTACCGAAAAATCTTCTGTGCCAGGTATTCAAAAATTAGTTTTTGGAGATATAGAACCCGTTCATAATGGCGTTGCAGGAACCGTGTTTATCAGCACTTCACAGCCCGTTTCTGAAAATCAATTGAAAGAATCTATACACGTGGAGCCACAAGTAAATTTCTCTGTTTCTTCCGACAATAAAGGCATTACAATCTCCAGTGAAGAATTCGATCCTAATCAGCAGTACGAAATCAATATTACCAAAAGTGTTGTTGGTATTTTTGGTGGCAAAGTAAATGCTAATTACTCCGAAGATATTGCCTTTGGAGAAATTGTACCACAAATAAAATTTGAAAATAATAAAGCAGAATACTTGGGTTCCAAAGGAAGCAAAAATGTTTCTATTTTATTAACTCAATCAGAAAAAGTAAAAGTTACCGTTTACAAAGTTTTTCAAAACAACATATATGCTTTCAAAAAATCAGGAACCAGCTGGGGTTGGAACGATGAATTCGATGCAACAACCAATAATTATACATATCATGATTACCAATATTTTGACTTAGAAAATTTAGGAGAAAAAATTTATGAAAAAGATTATTTAACTTCTAATTTAAAAGATTATGGACATGCCAAACTTTTAAATATTGATTTTGAAGATAAGCTAAAAGCATTTAAAGGTATTTATGTTGTAAAAGTAGAAGACGACGATCGTGCATGGTTGCAAGATTCAAAAACCATCACTCTATCTGATATTGGATTGATTGTAAAACAAGATAAAAATGCAGTGCATGTATTCGCCAATTCTATCCTCACTACCGAGCCATTAAAAGATATTGAAATAGGCATTATCAGCAGTACAAATCAAGAGCTTGGGAAAGTAAAAACAGATAAAGAAGGATATGCCACCTATGAAATTCCAGACGCTTACAAAGACTTTAAAATTGGAATGATAACTGCTGCTTCCAGCGACAGTGATTTTAATTATGTTTTATTCAGCAGCTCCATGGTGGACAATACTCGATTTGATGTAGGCGGCAAACGATTAAATGCTTCTAATTATGATGCTTATCTATATGCTGAAAGAGATATTTACCGTCCGGGCGAAACCATACATCTCAATACAATTATTAGAACCAACGAATGGAATTTGCCAGGAGAAATGCCCGTGAAAATGCGCATTCTCCAGCCTAATGGAAAAGAACTACAAACCTATAAAAATGTATTGAATACACAAGGTGCGTTTGAAACGAATTTACCATTGTCCACAAGTGCTTTAACCGGTGTTTACACCTTTCAACTTTTAACTGGAAATGATGTATTGATTGGTTCTAAAAATATTATGGTCGAAGAGTTTATGCCAGACCGCATCAAGGTGGATTTAAAAACAGATAAAGATGAATATAAACCATTAGAAAAAGTAGATGCTTCCTTTACTGCAACTAATTATTTCGGACCTCCTGCTGCACACAGAAATTATGAAGCAACTTTTTCATTAGTGCAAAATGCATTTACGGCTAAAACGTTTGAACGTTATAATTTCAATGTAAGCAAAACTGCTGAATATTATACCACCGTAAGAAATGGTGTTACGGATGAATTTGGAAATGGCAAAGAAGCTTTTGAAATTCCAGCTGAATTTCAAAATACAGGATTATTGCAAGGTAGAATTTTAACTACTGTTTTTGATGAAACAGGAAGACCCGTCAATAGAGTGAAATCATTTAATGTTTTTACGCAAGATGTATTTTATGGAGTAAAAACAGACAATGACTTTTTTAGCACCAAACAAATTATTAAAATTCCTGTGGTAGCCTTAAATAAAAAAGGCATTCCATATAATTCACAAACGGCTACTATAAAAATCATACGCAGAAAATGGGAAACCATCTTGCAAAAATCAGATGGACAGTTGAAATACATTTCCCAACAAAAACAAGAAGTCATCGAAAATAAAAATATCAACATCGTAGGTTCAAATTCGTATTATCCATTTACTGCAAAAGAAAGCGGTGATTATGAATTTCGTATTTCTGCTCCCAATAGTGATACCTATGTT
The DNA here is from genome assembly GCA_039797705.1 of Bacteroidota bacterium. Lineage (GTDB taxonomy): Bacteria > Bacteroidota > Bacteroidia > Chitinophagales > JADIYW01 > JADJSS01. The sequence continues at coordinate 3,711 of JBDKHK010000086.1, read as the reverse complement.
TCATACTCATTTTATGCTTATGGCTGGGGCGATACGTATGCTTCTTCTTTTGAAGTAAACAATGAAGGAAAGATAGATATCACTTTAGATAAAGAAAAATATTATATTGGAGAAAAAGCAAAAGCATTGCTAAAACTCCCATTCGATGGCAAAGTATTGGTAACCATAGAACGGGATAAAGTAATGGAACATTTTTATCTTAAATCAGATAATAAAACAGCTGCATTTGATTTAAAATTAGAAGACAAACATGTTCCAAATGTATATATAACAGCAACCCTCATCAAACCAAATACCAATGACGGAATGCCTTTAACAGTTGCGTATGGTTTTGCACCAGTAATGGTAGAAAATTTAAGTAATAAAATCCCCATTGACTTGCAATGTGTGAGCGAAACGCGCAGTCGAACTCAACAAACTATAAAAATAAAATCGAAAGCAAATTGCGAAATGACGGTTGCAGTAGTGGACGAAGGTATCTTGGCTTTAAAAGATCAAAAATCTGCTAATCCGTATAATTATTTTTACTCCAAAAGAGCATTAGCAGTAGATATGTTTAATATTTATCCATATTTATTTCCTGAGGTAACTTCATTGGGTGGTGGTTTTGATGATATTAGTAAACGGGTGAATCCTTTAACCAGCAAACGGGTCAATCTTGTTTCCGTTTGGAGTGGAATTATTCATACTAATGCAATGGGCAATGCTGAATTTACTTTTACCATTCCACAATTTTCGGGTAGTTTACGTGTAATGGCCATTGCGTACGATGGGAAGAAATTTGGCGCAGCTGAGAAAAATATTACCGTTGCCGATCCTATCGTAATTAGCTCCGGTATGCCGAGATTTATTGCTCCTAATGATGAATTAACTGTTCCTGTAACGGTTAGCAATACCACTAAAAACAAAGCCTCTGCAATTGTTACCATAAAAACTGATGGTGCATTGCAAATAAAAGACAACAACACATTTACTACAGAAATTGAAGCTAACAGCGAGAAACAATTAGACTTTAATATTCTCTCTAAAAATATAACAGGCGAAGGGAAATTAATTATCACAGTAGAATCCATGAAAGAGAAATTTACAGATACTACTTATATTACTTCTCGCCCGAATGCAACTTTCCAAAAATCATCTGGAGCGGGTACTGTAAATGGTGGCAACCAAACTTCACTTACATTTAATTCTGCAGTGCCAATGTTGTTTGCTTCTAAAAAATTAATTGTCAGCAATTCTCCTTTGGTGCAATTTAGTAAGAGTTTGGATTATTTAGTAAATTATCCTTATGGATGCGCAGAGCAAATTATTTCAGCTGCTTTCCCGCAATTATATTATCCGGATTTAGCTAAAAATTTAAGCAATAAAAATTCATTAAATAAAAATGCAGTTAATAATGTACAAACAACCATTGACAAACTACAATCCATGCAGTTATCGAATGGTGCTTTAAGTTATTGGCAAGGTGGCGGTGCAGAATCTTGGTGGAGCACCATTTATGCGGCTCATTTTTTACAAGAAGCACAAAAAGCTGGTTATTCTGTAAATGAGAAAATCGCCAACAAAATGTATGATTACTTGAGAGCACGTTTAAGAAATAAAGAGCTTGAAGTTATTTTTTACAGCGATGGCACTAAAAAAGAAGTAGTGAAAGAAGAAGTTCCATACAGTATGTACGTATTGGCAATGGCAGATAAAGTAAAAACTTCTGAATTAAATTATTTTAAAGCGAATCCGCAAATTCTGACACAAAGTGGTAAATATTTAATCGCTGCTGCTTATGCATTAAAAGGTGATAAAACAAAATTCTATCAAATGCTACCAAAAGGATACGTAAATGAAAAAACAGATCCTGCGTTCAGTGGAAATTTTTATTCTGATTTTAGAGATATGGCTTTAGTGTTGAACACACTTTTGGAAACAGATCCTCAGAATACGCAAATAAATTATATGTCAAAACAAGTGGCACAGCAATTATTATCACAACCATACCTCAACACACAAGAAAATGTTTTTGGATTTTTAGCCATGGGCAAAATTGCCAAAGCTGCCAACAAAGGAAATGTAACGGCTACGATTAGTGCTAACGGAAAAACAATTGCTTCTTTTGATGGAAAAAAAGAAGTGGTGTTGACTAATAATCTTTTAATTGGAAATAATATAAATATTAAAACTGCTGGCAGTGGCAAGCTATATTATTTCTGGGAGTCAGAAGGTGTACCAATGCAAGGAACCAATAAATCAGAAGATAATTTCTTGGAAGTTAGAAAAACCTATCGCGACAGATATGGAAACCCTTTCAAAGGTGTGTTTATTCAAAATGATTTAGTGGTAGTTGAAATTAGTATTCGCAGCACCAATGGAATCAATGTTCCCAATGTTGCCATTACCGATTTATTGCCTGCTGGTTTTGAAATCGAGAATGCACGCATTACAGAAGTACCACAATTAGATTGGCTAAAAAACACGGTGCCACCAGATTTTAAAGACATCCGAGATGATAGGATTAATTTAATTGTAACAGCTACACCAAAAATTACAAAGTATTATTATTTGTGCCGCGCCATTTCATTGGGAACGTTTAATGTAGGCGTTGTTGCTGCCGATGCCATGTATCGCGGTGAGTACCATTCTTACAGTGGAGCTGGAAAAATTACGATAAATAGAAGAGTAAATAAAGGAGTATAATTAAATATTATTTTTCCATCACATCAGGAAAATCTTCATAAAGATGGAGCTTAAAATTTACGGAATATTCTCCTGTATTTATTCCTTGTGCTTCGAGGTTTAATTTATAAAATGTTTCATTTTTAGTCATAGCTGGAGTGATGTCTATCTTTTGTTGATTTCCTCCGGTTATGCTAACAATGTTGGGATTTTGATTTTCAATAATAAGTTGCGATTTATTGGCAATTCCTTTTAGCCCACTTATTAAAACAGTTATTTGTGAAATTTCTCCTTTTCGCAAATATACTTTTTCGTAACCGACTGTCATCTTAACTGGCTTCACAGGAAAGGAGCATTTAGGAATAAAATCTTCGGTTACTTTTATTTCCATATTTTCTGAAATGGGTAAATTAATTGGTACTTCTACAATGCATTGCCGAGGCGATTCTGCCATAATTTTCAAAATAGTATTTCCAATGCTCACTCGTGTGTTAGAAGCTACTCCATCAAATGTACCAATCAATCTTAATGGACTTCCTAATAAAACATGTAATGGTGAAATGCAATCGCTTACGGGAAGTATCGGATCGCCCGATGGGACAAATTCTTTAGAATAAGATTTTCCTGGAAATTCTTCAAAAGTAAAGATAAAAGAGGAGGTAATTTTTATAGGTAAAAAATTAACTAATTTTTCCGGTTGCACATTTACCATGCGTTGCATAATTCTAGTTTGATCTTTTGCATTGGAAAAATAAAAAGTATATTTTCTAATTAGCTGCAAAGACTGTTGCAACTGCTCTGCCGAAAATCCTTTATTCAACACACTAAACGAACCAGAAATTCTGTCTCCTACTTCTATATCATCTGGCAAATAGGCAGTTACAAAAGCTGCAGGCGTTTCATATACTAAAGTAGTAAGCCCTTTTTCTTTAGTAATATTTTGGGAAAAAACAAAAGGACATTTAACCAGTATCCATAGAAATACTGCAAAGTGTTTATGATATGGTTTTTGAAAAAACACGAATAAAGTTACGTAAAAAATTA
>JBDKHK010000085.1:0-4561 GCA_039797705.1 Bacteroidota bacterium | reverse complement strand
ATTAATTCTTGTAAATTATCTGCCTTAATATATTTCAATTTAAACCAAGTTGAAGGACTTGCAGGGTGGAAGTTGCGGATGAATTGAAAGTTGTATTCATCCATACTATCCCACAATTTGTAATAGCTTTCTGCATATTTTTTTTGTTGTAATTCTTCAGCAGAGTGTCCCCAATTTGTTAATTTAAATAACATTGCATCCTTGTCTCTTGCCCAAGTTTCATGTACTATCCAATTTTTGGTATAAATATTAAAATATCCATTGTGCCTTGCTCTTTGATAGTTTGGATGATTGCTTGCCATTGGGAACATTTCTGGGCTCCTTTTGTTAAAATTCACTATTAGATAGCCATTTTCAGTTTTCTTATATAATGGAATAATTGGACAGCATACATTTATAGGAAATTCATCTCCCAAAGGATTGTTATGAATTTTTTTTAATTCTTTTACAAAATTAGAAAAGTTTAAAAAATATTCATCGCTGTCCACTTGAATATGCCAACCACCTTTGCCCATTCGCTCTGCAATCATCATTCTGTGGCGATTGCCATTTTCTCTGGAATTTAATTCTCCTAAAGAAAAATCTTCTTCATAAATATCAATTTTATTTTGAGTGTCTATTTCTTTTACAAATTGATAAAATGCGTCATTATCAAAGGTATATGGATTACATTTCCAAGAGTGTCTGTCTTTATCTATTGCCAAACATATTATATCTGCCTCTTTGTAAATCCTTGGAATAGAGTTTTTCAAAAACTCCCAATCATACGATACACAAAAGCCTACTTTTATCATCTGTTAAATATTCTACTAATGTAAAAATTTATAGTTGCAATCGGAAATAATTTGAAATTTTGTCCTAATATTTTCAATGCCTCATTTATATTATTTTGCTTTCTATATTTTGCTACTAAAAATTTATTGTATTCAAATTGGTTTTGTTTGGTAAAAAGGTCGAATTCTGATTTTGTGATTTTATTTTGTTTAAAATAATAATCAAAAATTTCCTTTCTGGCATCATGCATATTTTTATCTGCTTTATCTAATAATAATACTTGTGATCTTGTATAATTTGAACTCCAAATTCTGTAATAATGATATAGTTTATCTAAAAAGTATATTTTATAATGGGCTCCTATTCTAAAATACATTTCTGTATCTCCGGCAGGAAGTAAGGTATAATTTCCTAATTTTTGCAGTATTTCACTTCTTATTAATCCGTTTCCTTGAAAAGCTAAATTAGGTTCAAACATTCCATACACTCCTTTTTTCACTTTCCAAATAAAATCAGTGGATGCGTTTTTAAATTGCTCTGGTAATTGATATTCTGAATTTGGAATGATTTGGTCGTTTTCATCTATTAATACATATCTGCCACTAACCATTCCAACGTTTTCATCTTTTGAAATTATATTATAGCAATCTTCTATAAAATGCTGTTCCCACCAATCGTCTGCATCTAATTTTGCCCAAAATTTTCCTTTTACATATTCAAGTGCATGATTCCAATTGGACATCATGCCTAAGTTTTTTTCATTTTTATATAATTTTATTCTGGCATCTTTTTCGGCATAAGATTTACAAATATTGTAGGTATTATCTTTAGAATCATCCTCTACTATAATAATTTCTACATTTTGATACGTTTGATTTATAACGGATTCAATGGCTTTTCCGATAAATTTTTCAGCATTGTAAACCGGGATAATGACTGAGATTAAGTCCATAAAACCTATGCCTTTCTTGCCTCTACTACAAAAGTTTCAAATGTATTATTGGCTTCACCCATCATTTTGGCGTGTTGCTCTATATTATTTAGAGCAGCATATTCACTTTTACCTACCTCGCAAGATTGTACCGATGTAAAACCTGCCTTTTTTAAAATATAAGACAATGATTCTATATTATGTATAAAGCGGTGATGAAATCCATAGAATAATTCATTTATCTGTAAAGATGGTAATAATGGATATGTTTTTCCGTAATATCTCTCCACGTAACACTTTATATACTCAACATGTTCTTGTTTTGTTGGCTCTTGTAGTAGCTTTACCATATTATCCAAATTGGGAGTGGCCAATCGGATGATTCCATTGGGCTTTAATACTCTAAAACATTCATTCAACATCAATTGGCCTTCGTCAAAAGTAATGTGTTCTATCATGTGCTCTGCAAAGACATAGCTAAATGTATTGTTCTCAAAAGGAAATTTTTGAGTGGCATCCATATAAGCTGTATCTGGTGTTTTGGGCAAGATGTCCACATTTAACCAACCTTGCATCGGTGAACCTTGCGCTCCTATTTGCAGTTTTTTTTCTGAATTGTTTTGCAAATAATCTGCTATAATTTTACCTCTTCTTTTTTGGTGGATTGCTCTATCTAATTCATTTTTATCAAAGCCTAACATGGCTTTTATTCTATAGGTTATGGACATTTTTTTTTATTTACAGACAAATATAATAAAGTAATGCTTATAAATATTAATTTATCTTAAAGACCTAATTTGTTATAAAATAATTTATAATAAATAAAAACAGGGTTTATTTTTTGAAAAAATGTTCTTTTACATCCTACTCCATCTTTATCCCACTGAAAAATAGTTGGATAATGAGAATCGAAATTAATATCGTGGTATTCATTTTTAAAAATCTCCTCTCCCTCTTTTCTATATGCTAACATTTTATGTTGATTGCCATATTGGTGAGGAACCCTATATCCGTTAATATTGTATTTTTGTGCTAATAATGACAGGATACTCATATCGTGTTTATGTAATTTAAAATTTTCATTTTCTTGTTGATAGTTTTCCATTAAACACATAGGATTTTGGCAATACATTAGCCATTCTTTTACAAATGATAATGCGTGTTGATTTTTTTGAAAAATTAAAATATTTGCTTCAAACATGTTTCTATCTTTATACAGATTATAATCTGCTTCCATGGTGTCAAAAGTAGATTTCTGAACAAATTTTTTAAGGGTACTATCATTGTTATGTTTAAAAAGTAAAATGTCATTTTCTTGAATACATATATCCATCAGGGGCATGGGATTATCAATAAAATACATAGAATTATCTGCATAAATGATAATATCTCCTTCCGCTACTTTTTCTAATGTATCTAAAATAATAAAGGGTTTCCAGAGCCAATAACCTGCTCCTATTTTATGGTCTAAAATAAATTTATTCTGCTGGTAAAAATCTGTCTTTAATAGCATTTGTCTTGTCCAAGAAAAGAAAGAGTGAATTCCATACTGTTTGGCACTTTCTATCAACCTCTGTTGTCTTAGCTCCGTATCTTGGAAGCCTATGTCTTTATATGTTGTTGCAAAACTTACTAAATGTACTTTCATATATTAGAAAACTTTAGTACTAAAATTAGTACATCAAAACAATTCACGGTTAGACAAAGATATGCATTTCAGTAATGTAATGAACATTTCTATTTTAAATACTACCTATATTTTATTATTTTTGAAATCCAATGAAATCGAAAGTTGCATTAATAATTATCTACAATCACAGGTATGATAAGAATATTGAAGTTTTAGAAAATTTATATAAAACTCGATTTAGTAATATATATCACTTAATTCCATTTTATGATGGAGACAAAGAAAATGTGATTGCTGTTTATGAAAATTCTTATAGGTTTCAAGGATATATTAGTCAGGCATTTAGGACTTTCTATAAAGATATGTATGACCATTATTTTTTTGTGGCAGACGACTTGATGTTAAATCCCGCTATTAATGAAAATAATTATAGCGACTGTTTAAATATATCTCCTACCGCTTCATATTTTCCTGTTTTTCTTGATTTTAATGACGATGATTTAAAATGGATGCGTATCAGAGGCGCCATTGAGTATCCACATTTTGTCCCTGGAGTTGAGTTTCATAAAGAGCTACCAAGTAATGAAGAAGCTACACGTATATTAAGAAATGCAGGTTTTGAATTAAAACCTATTTTATATAAAAATGCCTATACTTCGCACATAAAATTAAATTTCAAAAAAGATATTATTGAGGGGGAAAGCTCATTAATGAATAAAACAAACACCATAATAAGGTATATTATAAATCGTATAAAATCTTCCATTCATACTAGTAGAAATAAAACTTTTCATCTTAAATACCCTATGGTGGGTGGTTATTCTGATATTTTTGTTGTTTCAAAGAGTTGCATAAAGCCATTTGTACGGTATTGTGGAATTTTTGCAACATCTCAAATGTTTGTTGAATTTGCTATACCAACTGCTTTGCTTTTATCTACAAAGGAAATACAAACAGAAGCAACTATAGATTACAAAGGGAAAGCTCTGTGGACGGAAGCAGACTACCAAATGATTGCACCGTTTAAGAATGATTTGAATCAATTGATTTCAAATTTTCCTAAAAATCATCTTTATTTGCATCCTATTAAACTTTCAAAATGGAAGTTTATAACCGAATAATTTTTTAATAAAATACCAATTTATATACCATAAAGAATACAATTGGTGTTTTTTCTGAGGCAATTGCCATGTTCTAAACCATTCTTTGAGGGCAATGATATAGCT
>JBDKHK010000084.1:0-24532 GCA_039797705.1 Bacteroidota bacterium | reverse complement strand
GTGAGAAATAAATACAGTAGCCAATTCACTCAATAAAAGTAAAGGTTTTTATCGTATTTTTGTGTTCTAAAATTTTTACTTCTTTTGGATTTTACTATACAACATACCGACGCATATTCTAATGCACGAACAGGAAAGATAACGACAGCACACGGTGATATCGAAACGCCTATTTTTATGCCGGTTGGCACGCAAGGAACGGTAAAAGCAGTACATTTTTCTGAATTAGAACAAGAAGTGAAAGCAGAAATTATTTTAGGAAATACGTATCATTTATATTTGAGGCCGGGTTTAGATATTTTACAAAAAGCTGGAGGATTGCATGCTTTCAACACCTGGAAAAAACCAATACTTACAGATAGTGGTGGCTATCAGGTATATTCTTTATCACATCGCAGAAAACTAACAGAAGAAGGTGTTACTTTTCAATCTCACATAGATGGTAGCAAGCATTTGTTTACGCCCGAAAACGTGATGGATACACAACGTATTATTGGTGCTGATTTTATCATGGCGTTTGATGAGTGCACACCTTATCCTTGCGATTATCGCTATGCAAAAAAATCGTTGAAGATTACACACGATTGGCTATTGCGCTGTATTCATCGCTTTGATACTACTACTCCGTTATATGGATATGAGCAAACATTATTGCCGATAGTGCAAGGTTCTGTTTATAGAGATTTGCGCACGGAATCGGCTGAATTTATAGCGGCGCAGCAACGGCCGGCAAACGCTATTGGCGGGCTTGCCGTAGGCGAGCCCGCAGAAATTATGTATGAAATGACGGACTTGGTTTGCTCTATTTTACCCAAAGACAAGCCTCGTTATTTGATGGGTGTAGGTACGCCTGCTAATATTTTAGAGGCTATCGCTTTAGGTATTGATATGTTTGATTGTGTGATGCCGACTCGAAATGCCAGACATGGATTGTTGTTTACGACAGCAGGTATTATCAATATAAAAAATCAAAAATGGAAGGAAGATTTTTCTGCGATTGATGAAAATGTGCCAGCCGAAACGAGTCGCAAGCATACTAAAGCATATTTAAGGCATTTGTTTGTAGTAGAAGAATATTTGGCAGCGCAAATTGCCAGTATTCAAAATTTATCGTTTTATTTATGGTTGGTAAATGAAGCTCGCACAAAAATAAAAGAAGGAACATTTACCGCATGGAAAAATGAAATGGTAGTGAAATTAAGTAAACGGCTGTGATGAACAATGAACGATGAACAATGAACGATGAACGATGAACAATGAACAATGAACGAGGAACAATGAACGAGGATAAGCTAAATGAAATAGAAAAGAGAGAATCTAAAAATCTAATTATGGATTTAAGTTTTGAGTTTGCATTAGGAATTATTAATTATTGTGAAATATTAGAAGAAAAAAGAAAGTTTGTTATTGCTAATCAACTTTTAAAATCAGGCACTTCTATTGGTGCAAACATTAAAGAAGCACAAAGCGCAGAAAGCAAAAATGATTTTATACATAAGCTAAAAATTGCTTTAAAAGAAGCAGAAGAAACAGAATATTGGTTATTATTGTGTTTACGTGCAGATAAATATCCAAAACCTAATGATTTGTTGGATAAAATAAAATCGTTGTTAAAAATTTTAACCAAAATCATCAATACATCTAAAAACAATAATCGTTAATCGTTCATTGAAAACACTCGACAGATATATTATCCAAAAATTTTTAGTCACCTTTTTCTTTGCTATTTTTTTGCTGAGTGCCATTGCTATTGTTATTGATATTACTGAAAAGATTGATGATTTTATTGACAATAAAGCACCATTACACGCTATTATTATTGATTATTATTTGAATTTTATTCCATGGATTGGATTGATGTTGGCACCTATTTTTGTGTTTATTTCTGTTGTTTATTTTACTTCCAGAATGACTTCCAATACTGAAGTAATTTGCATATTAAATGGTGGGGTCAGTTTTTATAGATTATTAGCTCCTTATATGTTTACGGCTACCTTATTAGCAGGAATTTTTGCTTATTATAATCACGAATTATTACCAAAATCCAACAAAACCAAAATTGCTTTTGAGGAAAAATATGCTTCTAAAAAGGACCAACGTACTTCTGATATTAATTATCATTTTCAAATAGGAAAAGACACTTTTATATACACTCAATCGTATGATATGAATGCCAATAATGGTTATAAATTCACGATGGAAGAAATAAAAAATAAAGTTCAAGGATTTAAACTTTCCGCAGATAATATTCAATGGGATTCGACAAAGAGAAAATGGAAAATGCAAAATTGGACGTACCGGAAAAACATAGGAAATAGAGATTCTGTAGGTAGAGGTACGGATACCATTATAACATTGCCAATTACTGCAAAAGAATATGTGAAACAGGATTATGATATAGAAACTATGACTACTAAAAATTTGGATAAATTCATCATTGACCAAATCCGAAAAGGAAATGAGAATGCCAAAATTTATAAAGTAGAAAAATACCGCAGAACAGCGATTCCGTTTAGCACTATTATACTTACATTGATTGCCGTAGCCATGACAACCAAAAAAGTACGCAACGGCATGGGTTTGTATATCGTAGCTGGAATGTTACTTAGCGGAGCATATATTATCATTCAGCAATTTTCTACCGTTTTTGCCACCAAAGGCGATTTGAACCCACTCATTGCTGTTTGGATTCCGAATATTATCTTTGGTGTGGTCGCTATTCTACTAATTTTTCGTGCGCCTAAATAGATTTTGTTAAGAAATCATTTTGAAGCCTCCCTAATCTTAGGTAATCTGATTATCGTTTATATAAAAATGTATATTATTCTGTATTTTTCAAAAATAGAATGTATTTTTGCTATTTAGATTAATTACAAATAATCCTTGAGAAGCAATAAAAATATTACACAATTAAAAATTGGTGAAAGTGCTGTAATAAGCGAATTTACCAATTGTAATATTGCTAGCAAATTAATGGCTATGGGATTATTGCCTGGAACTACGATATTTCTTCAGCATACTGCTCCATTTGGAGGTGCCTATTATATTAAGACAACGAATCATTATGTGGCATTAAGAAGTCAAGAAGCGGAAAATATACTTTTAACGACGAACGAATAATGTCAGAATTAATTAAAAAAGTAGCACTAATAGGAAATCCTAATGCGGGCAAATCTTCTTTGTTTAATCATTTGACAGGTATGCGCCAACGAATAGGAAATTTCCCGGGCGTGACGGTGGAAAGAAAAAGTGGGCATATAAAATTAGCCAATAAAGAAGAAATAGAAATCATTGACCTGCCTGGCACCTATAGTTTATATCCCACTTCTTTAGACGAACGCATTGCGGTAAATGCTTTAATTGATAAAAATAATCGTGATTATCCAGATGCTGTCATTTATATCTTAGATGTAACACATCTTGAACGACACTTATTGTTGCTTACACAATTGATGGATTTGGGCTTTCCAATTATAGTGGCAATGAACATGAATGATGTTGCAGCACAGCAAAATATTGTTTGTGATGTAAAAAAATTATCTCAATCTATTGGATTGGAGATTATTAAAGTAAATGGAAGAACGGGTGAGGGAGTGGACATAATAAAATCAACATTAGAAAATTTAATTCATCAGAATACGCCATTACAACACAAAACATCCTTTTATACTTTAACGGAAAAAGAAAGAAGTATTGCAAAAGAAATCAAAAAAAATTTTGAAGTACGAAATGATTATCATGCCTTATTATTACTACAACATACAAAGAAAAGTACTTTTTATAAAGACACCGAAAAAGCTGTATTGTTAGATATTATTCAAATAAATCAATTCAATCCTTTGGATCATCAATTGGAAGAAATTATGCAACGTTATAATAATTTCACTCCAATGGTGCGCAATGTATTAAGTCGTTCTTTTGCTAATACAAAAACATTTACAGATAAAATTGATGCCTTTTTAACGAATAAATATATCGGCCCAATTATTTTCTTTTCATTGATGTTGTTTGTGTTTCAAGCCATCTTTGCTTGGTCCACTATTCCAATGGAATGGATTGATCAGGAGTTTGCAAACTTGGCTACATATTTTCAGTCTATCTTTCCTCCCAATTTATTTTCCAGATTATTAACAGAGGGCATCATTCCGGGTATCAGCGGCGTGTTGGTATTTGTTCCGCAAATTGCCATTTTATTTTTATTGATAACACTTTTGGAAGAAGTTGGTTACATGGCGCGAGTTGTATTTATGTTTGATAATATCATGCAGCGATTTGGATTAAGCGGACGAAGTATTGTATCATTAATTTCAGGTGGTGCTTGTGCTGTACCCGCCATTATGAGCACGCGCACCATTAGCAATAAAAAGGAACGATTGATTACGATTATGGTAACGCCATTAATCAGCTGCTCGGCTCGTATTCCTGTCTTTGCGGTTTTAATTGGATTTATTGTTCCAGAAATTCATATTGGAATTTTTAATGCTAGAGGATTGGTATTTATGGCATTATATTTAATCGGCATAGCCGCTGCTTTATTTGCGAGTTATGTGTTCAAAAAAATACTGCATTCCGATGAATATTCTTATTTAATGTTAGAATTGCCAGAATACAAAAAACCACACTGGAAAAATGTATTTTTTACTTTATATGAAAAAGTACGCTCCTTTGTTATTGGTGCCGGAAAAATCATTTTGATGGTTTCTTTGGTATTATGGTTTTTAGCAAGTTTTGGTCCTTCTAAAGCAATGAAACAAGCAGAAAATGAAGCTATGATTGAAGCCTCTTTATTAAATTCAACTCCTGAACAAACAGAGCTTATCGTTGCTTCTAAAAAGCTGGAAGCATCGTATGCTGGTATTGCCGGACACATTATTGAACCTATTATAAAACCTTTAGGATTTGACTGGAAAATAGGCATTGCATTAATTACTTCTTTTGTAGCCAGAGAAGTATTTGTTGGAACTATTTCCACACTGTATTCAATAGGAAAAGATGCCGACAATATGACTATTAAACAAAAATTACAACAAGAAAAAAATGCAGACGGTCAGCCTGTTTTCACCATGGCAGTTGCTTTGTCCTTGGTACTTTTTTATCTATTTTCCATGCAATGTGTCAGCACTTTAGTAACGGTGTATCATGAAACTAAAAGTATAAAATGGCCAATTATTCAATTCTGTTATATGACGGGAGCAGCTTATATTGTTTCCTTTATTACTTATCATATTTTCAGGTAAAAAAATTGCATTAAGCATTGATAATTTCTATTGCTTTTTTGCAAATAATCTCTACTTGTTCTTCTAAAGTAAGATGTGTTGTATCTATTTCAATGGCATCTGTAACTTTGGTTAATGGAGAATCTTCACGAGTAGAGTCTATTCTATCTCGATGTATTAAATTTGCTTTTAATTCATCAAGTGGAAATAACTTTCCTGTTTTTGCCAATAGTTCATCTTGACGGCGTTTGGTGCGTACATCAATATCTGCCGTCATAAAGAATTTAAGTGCTGCATTTGGCATGACTACACTACCAATATCACGCCCTTCCATCACTACTCCTTTTTGTATGGCCATTAATTTTTGTTGCTCTACTAATTTCTTTCTTACATTGCTCATTGCCGCTACTTCCGAAACAAGTGCTGCCACACGTGGTTGTCTTATTTCTTGTTCTACATCATTTCCATTTAGAAAAATATGAAACGCATCTTCCACTTTTTTAAATTCAATAGTAATTTTTTGTAAGGCATTTTTAATTCCTTCTATATTGTCAATATCAATCAAATGATGTTGTAAATAAAAAGTAACTGCCCGATACATAGCACCGGAATCTATATAAATAAACCCAAGCCTCTTGGCTACCATCTTTGCTGTAGATGATTTGCCACATGCCGAATATCCGTCTATTGCTATGTTTATTTTATTCATTGTTGGTTATTCGTTATTTGTTATTTGTTATTGAACAACTCCCCTATTTCTATTTACAAATAACCATTAATAATTAACATTAATCACTACTTCGCTTTTTTACCAAATTCGTCTATTTTTATTCTAAACGTTAATTGGTGATCGCTTCCTGTTCTATGGTATTGTGCATACGAATAATCGAATGCAAATTGTTTTATATTTATTCCAAAACCTGCACTTATTCCAGCAAATCCTTTCTTTTTGCCCACACCTAATTCTTGTCTTCGCAGGTGGTTGTATCCAAAACGCAAACGAACAGGCTTTCCTGCTTGAATTTCTGCACCAAAAGCAAAATGCCTGAAAATATTATCCATAACCACTGTACCCTTACTTCTTTTTTTTGGTGTACCAAATAAAGTGGTTTGTTCTTCTTCTGGGAATTTCAACTTCCACACTTGTAAGTCGTGTGCTGTAACAGAGATGGTTACTGGCAATTTTTTAAATCTTTTAGAAAAGGAAATATCTAAGGCAATAGGTAATTTTTGTCGGGATTCTCCTTTTATATAAGGCTTTAATTCTACTCCTGCATTGCGCACTATTACGCTGGCTGTCCAATTTGTTTTTGGATTATGGTATCCTAATGCTACATCTGTAGCAAAACCTAAGGAATTATAGGTTTCTAAATGGGATAAAATCAACTTCAAGTTTACACCATAATAAAATCGATTCCAATGCCTGGAAGCACCTACTTGGAAATTAAAATCTGCTGCACGAAAAGTACCTGTCGAGTTGCCTGCAGCATCCCGTCCATCAAATTTACCATACGAAGCAAACTGCATTGTATAAGCAAAAGTGGTTTTTATTTTGGGGTGATGATAAGCAAAAGTGATATTTCCTATATTGGTTTTATCAATATAAAAAGCATTCGTCATGGATAGTTGTTTGTGGAAAGAACTATCCATAAAACAAGGATTGGAAACCGCCAAAGACAAATCGGGGTCTTTGGAAAACTTGATACTTTGTACGCCTCCGCCTAATCCTTCCATGCGAGAAGAGGTGGGGAATTGCAAAAAATCATAAATATTTTTACCGCCTAATTGTGCATAGGAAACTTGTATCCAAATAATGGAAAATAATATGACGCCTACATTCTTCAAATTAGGTTACAAAATAAGATAAAATATTAAAATTATAAGTAGTATTTGATTGCTTTTCAACTTAAAGATTTTTCGTTGTGCTTAAAAAGGCAAATACACGATGTCAAATTCTGCTAATTGGAAATGTCATGCAGTGCGGCCCGCCCCGTGCGCGCGACAACTCGGAAGATGGAATGGTAATAATAGTTTTGTGTAATTCATCCAGCGTATAGGATTCTGATAAAATTCGTTTGGCAGATATAACAGAAAATCCATGTTGCTTAAAAGCTTCCAAGGTTTTTAAATTTCGTTCGTAGCAATAAGCTACTCCAGGTTTTATGGTTACAAAATTGCAACCATCTGTCCATTGTTCACGCTGTGCAAAAGGCGATATGCCATTGCCACAAGCAATGAACTGCATATTTGGATAAATTTGTTGCATTAATTCTTTTAATGTTGGGTGCAGCACTGCCCGTTGGTTATTTTTGGAATAAGTAACAATATCTACTTTATCATTTTTTTCAAACATTAAGGGTGCAAAACCTACACATGTTTCTTCATCAATAATGGTAAAAATAGTATCCAAATGCATGCAGTATCGTTCATTTGGAATCTCTACGATGGTCACATAATCCACCACATCCTGTTCAAATAAATAATTTTTCAATTTAAAAATAGCATCCAAAGAAGTGCGTTCACTCTCTCCTACTAATAAGTGGCGTGGATGTACTAGCATAATATCGCCTCCCTCGATGGAGATTCCTGAATTTATTTCCAAATTCTCCTCCGTGCAAAAATCTATAGTTTTATTTTTAAAAGTGGCAAACAGCGGATGGTATTGAGCAATAAATTTCATTAAAAAATTCTCTCTTAGTCGAGCTTTTTTATTTGCCTTACACACTATCAAAAAATCATTAACAATGCAACCAATATCACGTGTAAAGATGAGATTGGGCAAAGGTTTTAATACACTTACTTTTTCTTCCGCCTGCACACCAGAGATGAGCGTTATTGCTAATTGTTCTATTGACAATTGTTTTAATAATTCATATTTCCCAAGGCTCCATTCTTCCTGTTGGTAGATATATTTCAGTAGTTGATTTTTTATGGTTTCATCTCGAATAATATCCTGTAAAAGTTGTTGAAATTCATACACATTTTCGCTTCCTATAAGCAATCGTATGGTTTGCGTAAAGGTATAATGTTCTTCAATCATTCTTGGCAAAAACACAATATCATCATACAATAATTCTTCTGCAATTTCGGGTGAAACATATTCGATACCGTTATCTGGCTCGTGTACAATTACTTTAGAAAGTGTTTTTATTTCTGAATGAACCATGGTCTATTATTTGACAACCCTCACTTCATCTTCATTCTACATAATTCAGTTTACAAAACATATATAAGTTTTATTTTCTGAAATTATCGAAGCATTGGCTATTGATATTTGTATGTAAATATAGATAATTTTTGCATGGCACTATTTTTAAAAATCCTATGGACTAAATCGTTTCATTGGTATATTGTTGCATCTCCATTAAAGAGTCAAATACTAATGACTCAAAACTTTCTTAATTGTTCAGCCTCAAATTTCCCTTGTACAAAAATATTCTTTCTTGACATATTTTTTTAAGTTTTACAGCAATTTAAAAGGATTTTTCTACCACTTAAACAACAAAAGGAGTGCCTGTTTTAGTGGTAGCTTTAAGTCTAATGATTAACCTTTAAAGTTATAAAAAAGGATTCAGGATTGTTATACGCTTTACAGGCAAATCGTGTAAATATATCAGTACATTGGTATCAAGTGCAAGCAGAAAATTGTCTGAGTCAGGATAGCCAAGATTCGATAATTTTTAGGATATTTTCTATATTTTTCCTGTTTTTGCAATATTTTACATTTTGCTGGTGACATTTGCCTACACTTGTTGCTATGCTAAACTAAATACCAGAAACGGCGAGGGGAAATTCTTTATAAAACTTGAGTAGTTGAATGGTTTCTATACGCAATTTGGTTCGGACAAAATTTTTCATTTCGCTTTCTACTAATTCACCTAATCCGTTTAAAATCCTTTTATCGCTCATAGCTTCCAAAGTATCTATACATTTTTGCAGATAATCAGCAAGCGGCATTTTCATTCGGGTTTCTACAATGATTTTATTGATTGGTGTGCGCTTTTGCATAAAAAAATAACTGTCAAAAATATCGCGGTTGGTGAGTTCCGTGCGGTCGAGCAAAGCACAAAGTTTATGTGCAAACATATCAGATGCTATCATTGTTTTAATATGAATGCCCAACAGATTTTTAATCTCATATTGCTCGTTCCATTGCCGATTGGAAATTTCCACTTTTAGTTTTCGCTCGCCAACGCCATAATCCAATACCACTATCAACCCATAAAATTTAATCGCCTCATCGTCTATTTTTCCATATTTATGTAATATTTTTCGCATTTTATTATACACAAATTCTGCTTTATTTTCATCTAAAAGATTAAAATCCAAGTCCACCGAAAAACGCGGCAAATCGTAGAAAAACATCAGTGCCGTACCGCCTTTGAAACCTAATAAAGACGACAGTTCTACATCGTTGTAAATATCTTTCAGTATTTGCAGCAAAAAGAATTTATGTCTATTGATGTCCATCATTTTGTAAAATTTTATTTACACGTTTGATTAATATTTTGGAGTTATAAACTAGCAACAGTTCGCGTATTATTTTCTCATTCAGCGAATGAATATTGTCGAAATGATAAGCAACATTCAAATACAGTATGTCCAAAAATGCTCTTTCAGGAATAGCAATATTAATATTTCCGTTTCTTTGAATACCATTCATATTGACCAAAATTTCATTTTTAATTTTGCGGTATGCAATAAGATTATTGTCCGCCTCCACACTTCTGCTTAAATAACTGACGGATGTTAAGCGGCTGTCATATTGAAAAATAACGCCTGTCTTTTGTAGTACATATTCCAGCGACAAATAAGAAGGTGTATAGAGCATACATGCCAATTCTTCGGGATTGTAATTTGGTTTTGCATAAATTCCTTTTCTCAACTGCAACAGTTTTCCGGTACGTACATAGTAGTTCAATTTTTGGCTGAGCGACTTAAAATTGGTTTCACCCAAAAGCAAAGCTATGGCAGGTAAGGTAAAAACCGTAGCCGGAGCGTTATAAATTTCCCATACAATATTTTTATTTTGTGAACTGTACATTTTAAAAACTAGAATGTTTAGTTCACAAAACTAATATTTTAAATTAAAATATGCAAATTGTTTTTTGTGTCAATTCAATATCCTGATATTCTATATGAAATTTTGGATGCAATTGTTGAATTTAGGTAATGTGGTCAAAATGGAGCTTTTTCTGCCTATTCTTTTAACTTAATCATCATGCGCACAGGTTGATGGTCTGAGTATTCAAATCCATTGGGCATTCCTTTTACTTCCAACAATTCAATATTGGGTGACAATAAAAAGAAATCAATTACGGTAGTATAAGTTTTATTGGCTTGGTAAGGCACATCTACTTTGCGGTTGGTAGGTGTTTTTCCATCAAATGCAAATATCCAGCCAGGCTCCGCAAAACCTGGAGGAACGGGCATTTCTTCATAATCACTATTGGCAGACAAAGGTGTATATCCCGGCGGAATTTGATTCCAATCACCACCAACAACCACATAGTTTCCTTTGGCATATTCTTCCGTTATATATTTTTTAAAATATGCCATTTCTTGCTTTTTCAATTTACCTCCATCATACGCAGAATTGTGTGTATTAATAACCACTAATTGTTTGCCATTTTTTAAATTAATAGAATGTTTTACAAAACAACGATCTAGAAAAAACAATCCTTTGGGCCATGAAAAATTGGAGGGAAAAGCATATTTTATTGGTGTTTCTGCATCTTGATATTTATAAAAAGTGGCAATACCGCTCAATACTTTTCCCATAGGTTCTAGGAATGGCATCACCACAAATTTTACATCATAATTTTTACCAAAAACTGCCTTATAGTTTCCTAGTGTTTCAGCTATTTTTTGAAATTGATTAACATGATAACTCCTCTTAGAATCCTGGTCTACTTCTTGCAAATTAATAAAATCGGCATCATTTTTCCACTCTTGCACTGTTTTTAAAACTCCTTGTAAATTTTTTTCTGAAATTTCTTTTGACGGACGCACCATTTTACCACCATCATAAAAAAAATCAGATTCTTTTCCTAATCCGCAATATCCAATATTCCAATCATAAAATACTAAGGTGTCTTTCTCTAATTTTGGTAGCTTTTCTGCTGGATTCAACACTTCGGCAGGCTCTTCTTGCTGAGGAGTATAATTTGTAAATTGAGCATATAAAATTGCTCCAATAACATATAAACCAAATAATATGGCAAGCGCCAGTAGCATTTTTATTAACAGTATCATTGTCTTTTTCATCTTATTACTTTGAAAATGAATTCAAGTACGTTAAATTTAGACTTATTTTCTAATATTATCCAAAACAAAAAATAAATAAACATGAAGAATACTACTTTAAACTGGAAATCAAACGACGGTATTAACATATTTGGTCAAAAATGGGAAAATGATACTACAGCTCCCAAAGCTGTAATTTGCTTAGTACACGGATTTGGAGAACACAGCGGTCGATATGAACACGTTGCACAATTTTTTACAGATAATAATTATGCCGTTATCACTTATGATCATCGGGGACACGGACATTCGGGCGGCAGAAAAGGGCATTTTTCTAGCTATGATGAATTTTTGAATGATGTGGGGAATTTATTAAAACAAGCAGATAGTAATTTTCCCAATCTACCAAAAATCTTATATGGACACAGCATGGGCGGTAATGTAGTGGCGAATTATGCTATTAAAAAACAACCAAAAATTGCAGGTATTATTCTATCTTCTCCATTTTTCAATACAGCTTTTCAGCCACCAGCCATTAAAATTGCTCTTGGAAAAATGATGAAAAACATAATCCCTACCCTTTCATTGCCCTCAGGTTTAGAGGTGAATGATATTTCCAGAGATAAAGAAGTAGTGAAAAAATACAGTGAAGACCCGATGGTTTTTGATATCATTTCTTCAAAAATGGGTATAGAATTGATTGAATTTGGGCAAGAAGCCGTCAAAAATGCTGCTCAGTTGAAACTCCCTACCTTATTATTCCACGGCACTGGCGACAGAATAACCTCTTTTGATGAAAGCAAAAAATTTGCCTCCAATGCAGGTAATAATACCACATTTATTGAATACAAAGGCCTATACCACGAGTGTCACAATGAACCAGAAAAGGCAGAGGTACTCTCTAATATGCTAAAATGGTGTAATAATTTGATAAAATAATAGATAAAATAATATACGCATTTCAATTTATTGCTTAAATTTGCACCACTATAGTTCTTTTTAAAATTTCTTTTCTAATGTTATAAAATGTTCATTTGATTTGATGTTAAAAAGTTTGTAGCCTATTAATTAATTTATTAAACAAAAAAAAATGAACATTTTTGTAGCAAACATTGACAGAAAAGTTTCCGAAGAAACTTTATTGGATTTATTTCAAGAACACGGAGAAGTATCTTCTCTAAAATTAATCAAAGACAGAGACACAGGCGTTAGCAAAGGTTATGCGTTTGTAGAAATGGCTAACAACGACGAAGCTCAAAAAGCTATTGATGCTTTGAACGAAGTAGAATTGGAAGGTAGAGCATTAGCAGTAAACGAAGCTCGTCCTAAAACAGAATACAAAAAACCATCTGGTGGTGGTGGCTACGGCGGTGGCGGTGGCGGTGGCTACAACAAAGGTGGCTACAACAAAGGTGGCTACGGTGGTGGCGATGGTGGTTATAAAAAAAGATATTAATAGATTTAACCATACAGAAAGCCTCCGATAATTCGGAGGCTTTCTTATTTTTATAGGATAATTGATTTTGCAAAATGGCTACGTCTTCCTTTATCGAGAAATTGTTGATGCGATTAAAAAGTGGCGATGCCAGAAGCATACACCTCAATGCATTACCCGGAAATTTTGCCCGATTAGATATTTATGATCTAATCAATATTGAACAAAGCTTACATCTTCGTTTTTTAGAAAATTTATTGACTAAAAAAGAATTCAAATTTTCCATTACTATTGAACCCTCTCTTTTATCTACTAAATCCTCGGAAGAAAAAAAAATTATTCAACGTATCATAAAAAGACTGAACCATTTAGACTATCAAAATAAAGAAGAATTTGCAGAGCATGGTTATCATTCTTTTGGGTTTGGATTCCCATTGCTTATAAAAAAAGACATCAACAATTCGGATAAAATATTAAAAGCCCCTTTGTTGATTTGGTATTTGGATATTGAAAAAGATACGCGTAAAAATAACACTTGGATTATTAGCAAAAATGAAAACCATTCTTTAATTTTTAATGAGCAATTACAATCTTATTTTGAAAGCACCGAGCGAATTAAAACGGAAGATTTAGAAACATACTTAGAAGATGATTTTATCAATGAAACACAACTGAATAATTTTTGCAAAAAATTATTAGACAAACTTAATATTCCTTTTGATGCCGATGGTAATATTATAACATTGCTCCCTAGCACCAATGCTGAAACATTGGACAACCTCACTAAAGAAAGTGCATGGATTCGCTGGAGTGGCGTGTTTGGATTATATAAAATGCAAAAACAATCTATCATCAAAGATTTGGAGCTGCTGATGAAGAGTGAAGGTGAGAGTGAAAGTGAAAGTGAAAATATTCTATATTTTGAGGGAGAAAATTTATCGCCAATTGTATTAGACCCAAGTCAGGAAAATGTATTATTTCAGGTGAGTTCCAGCAATAAAATTATTATTCAAGGACCGCCTGGAACTGGAAAAAGCCAGTCATTAACAGCCATTATTACACAAGCACTTTTAAACAAAAAGAAAGTATTGGTAGTCTGCGAAAAACGGACTGCCATGGAAGTATTATATAACAATCTTAAAAAGGAAAATCTACATCACTTATGCGTTTTAATGGAAGATGTATATAGAGATAGAAGAAAAATTGTGGATACGGTTCGAGATATTATTGAACAACAAGAACAAACGCCTGAACGATTTAGAAATAATGAATTCGAACTACTGCGAACTAAATTTTTGTCGCTGCAAGAAGAAATAAATTTTAGAATAAATTTTAGCAATACAGCAATTTTTGGCGATGATAATTGGACAGAATTATTAAGTAAAAGCCGTGCATTAAATCAAAATGATATCATTTTAGAAAAAGCGAATACGATAAATAAATTAATTCGCAACAGCGATTATGCTTTTACTTATGAAGAATTTTTATTGCTTTCAGAAAAAATAAATATTGCTTATCAATTGTTTTCAACTGTAAAAAAAGAAGCGTTTATTTTTGATAAATTAGATACAGATTTTTTGCTGAAAGCTGCTGCTGCTGAAAGATTTACCAATGAAATTCAACAAATTTCTGACGAAGGAAACCGTTTGCAAAACGATATTCTATCTAACTTAAAAGAATATAAAAACAACTATGACCAACAAAAAGGATTTACCGCTTTTATAGTTTCAGTACTGGCTTTATTTAGTAATAAATACCAATCTATCAAGAAAAAAAAAGCTGCCACACACACTGCTTTAACGCATTTTATTTCAATATTACAACAATATAAATTTGACTCGTTTAATTTATCTGAAAATGATATAGATGAAAAAATAAGTTTGGCTACTTCAAAACTAGAACAAATCAATCAAAACATTCAACAATACACAAAACAGCTTTTCAATTTTTATACCTATTTTCAATCTAAAAAATTCTTGCTTGCACAAGACGGTAAAACACAAGCTATCATTGGGGCGTTGCAAAAAATAGGCGATGAAAATTGGGATGATATATTTACTACTTATTATCTAAATCAAACGATTCTAAAAACAGCTTTAGAAAATAATATAAAAGATGATGCTCAAAAACAATTGGAAGAATTATATCAAACAGATATTTTATTAAAACAAAAATTAAGTGAAAAGATAAATACTCAATGGAAAATCATCGTTCAAAATATGATGGAACACAAAGATTTATCTGAGATAAAATATTTATACAATCAACGAAAAAACAAACAATTCACTTCTAAAAATTCGTTGCGAAAAATCATACATCAAGATATTGATTTATTTACGACACTTTTTCCTGTGATAATGGTGAACCCAAGTGTGTGCACTTCCATTCTGCCTTTGCAAGAAAATTTATTTGACTTCATCATTTTAGATGAAGCCAGTCAGCTACGATTAGAAGAAACATATTCTTCTTTGCTTCGCGGAAAAATAAAGATTATTTCTGGAGATAAGCATCAAATGCCGCCAAGTAATTTTTTTGGAAATGATGTTATTTTTTGGAATGAAAAAGAGGATGAAAATAGTGTTGAAGGATTTTTAGCAGAGAGCAAATCTTTGCTCGAATATGCAGAGGATGGCAATTATAAAAGTACTTATCTTGATTATCATTACCGATCATTACATCCAGATTTAATACAATTTTCCAATTATGCTTTTTATCAATCTCGTTTAATTCCTTTGCCCGAAAAACAAGCCTATAAAGCTATTCATTATTACAATGTAGATGGAATATACGAAAGTGGCATCAATGAAAAAGAAGCAGAAGCAATTGTGGAGTTTATTTTTAAAATAGAAGCAAACGAAGATCATTATCCATCTATAGGTGTAGCTACATTTAATATTTTTCAACGCAATTTAATTATGGATAAATTGTATGAAACTGCTTATTCAGACAGAGATAAAAATGACAAACTTCAAGCACTTTTACAAGCCGGATTATTTGTAAAAAACCTAGAAAATATACAAGGAGATGAACGAGATATTATGATTTTATCTACCACATTTGGAAAAGACAAAGAAGGCAAATTCCGACAAGCATTTGGGCCATTAACGCAAGAAAAAGGCTATCAATTATTGAATGTAATCATTACCCGCGCCAAACATTCTATGTATGTTTTTTCCTCTATTCCAGAAAGTGTATTTTTGCAATTTGAAGAAGAGCTTTTACAAAAAGGGAATACCGGAAAAAGTATCTTTTATGCATATCTCGCTTACACAAAAGCTTGTATGGAAAACAATATTTCTTTGCATGATTTTATAAAAACAACACTGCAAAAAAATGTTCATCAATTTTTAAAAATACAGCAACAAGAACCGCATGCCATCTTAAAACAACAAGTGTACGACGCCCTAAAACCTCTTTTGGGTAATTCCATAAAACAAAATTATTTACTCGGTGGATTTAAGTTAGACATGGTTGTTTTTAGAAATGAACTACCTATTTTATATTTGGATTTTGAGCATACTGAAAATTATCACCCTGAAGTTGCTTATAGAATAAAATTACATCGTCAAAAAATTACGGCTGCTTATGGAATCATTGCCTATCATATTTGGTCTTATAATTGGTGGAAAGATGCTGAACAAGAAATAAAAAAAATTGAAACAATTATAAAATCGTTTTCTAACGGAACAATGCAATCTATATCAAGTTCTTCTTGATAAAAATCAAAAAATAGATTAAAATAATCACTTTAACATTTTGTTTACAGAACAACAATGTATTTACAATTATAAGTAATTATATTTGGTTAGCCGAATTAATTTTTATTTTATCATATATCTAATTTTATGAAAAAGCAAATTTCAAGAAGAAAATTCATTGGATTAACTGCAGTAGCAGGCGTAGCGGCATCTTTGCCACTAACAAGTTGCAAAAAAACTGCTGTCACTTCCCCCGATTATGACGCAGAAGCCATTATTATTGGTTCTGGATTTGGCGGATCTGTTGCTGCCTTGCGACTGGGACAGGCTGGTATAAAAACGCTCCTTTTTGAAATGGGCAAAGAATATACCGTTATTCCTGAAAAAAATGTATTCTGTGGTATGTTAACACCTGATGGTCGTTCGTCTTGGTTAAAGCGCAAGACTATTGCACCGGTGGTTTCCATTCAATTTGATATTCCTAAATATGTCGGTGTGTTAGACAGAGTTGAATTTACTTCTTCATATATGAAAATATTCAGAGGTACTTGTTTAGGTGGTGGCTCTGTGGTATATGGTGCCATGTTGCCGTATGCACGTCCAGAAATGTGGAATGAATATTTTCCTTTTGTCTCTTACAATGATATGGAAAGCAAATGGTACCCTAAAGTAAAATCGGTATTAAACTTCGGCATCGTGCCTGAGGATGTTTTAGAATCTAGTGTATATCAATTTGCACGAGTAGGATTAAGACAATGCGAAAAGGCAGGTATGACAAAAGTGATGTTGAATGCCGGCGTTAATTTTGACACTATCAGAGGCGAAATAAATGGAACTGTAAAAAAATCTGCCACCAATGCAGAGTTATTATATGGTGGGAACAATGGTTTTAAAAATAGTTTAGACAGGAATTATCTTCCAGCAGCTCGCGCTACAGGAAATGTCACTATCAAGACTTTACACAAAGCACATTTAATAAAACAATTACCAGACGGCAGGTACGAAGTAACCATCCATCAAACGGATGAACAAGGGAATTTGCAAACGACCAAAACATTTACAAGCAAATATTTATTTGTAAATGCTGGAGTAGTGGGAACGATGCAACTTTTATTAAGATCAAAACATCAAGGTGGGTTAAGTAAATTAAATGACGAAGTAGGGAAAAACTGGGGGAATAATGGAAATGTGATGGCAATGCGTACTTTCATTAGCGAAGAAGTTGGCGCAACACAATGCACCGTGCCTGTGACTGCTTATGGAAACTTAGATAATCCGGTAACTCCATTACTGGCTGAACAAGCACCATTTCCAATTGGATTAGAAATGAGACAATTATTGACATTAGCGATTACAAAAAACTCTGAACGTGGTCATTTTGAATACAACCCGACTAAAGATGATATAGATTTGTATTTTGATAAATCACAAATGGAAATATCAAGACAAGCTATGAAGCATTTTGTTGATCAATTAAATGCTGCAAACGGTGGTGTTCACGACCATTTATTATATTTCAATGGCACAGGATATGGGGATGATTTTACCTACCATCCATTAGGGGGCGCAGTACTCGAAAAAGCAAGTGACCAATATGGAAGATTAAAAGGATATAAAAATTTATATTGCCACGATGGCTCTATGATGCCTGGATTTTCGGCTTGTGCCAATCCTGCATTAACTATCGCTGCTTTAGCAGAACGTGCGTTTGAAACTATTCTAAAAGAAGATTTCAAAAAAGCATAAATATAAAAAAGATGATAAAAAATTGGGCAATGTTATTTCGAAATAACCGAAAATAACAACAAATCTGCTATACGCCTTACTTCTTATTCTTCTTCGTTAACATTGCATATTTAGCATGTTTTGGGGTAATTTTTTGGGCGTGTTTAATGCGGTTGGAAAACTATATAAAAAGATTTAAAATTTTAAAACCATTCCAACTTTCATCCATGAGTTTTCTTCATATCCTGCCTCTAATGCTACACCAAAATATTTTACAAAATAATACCTAAAAGCAATACCTCCTCCAGCAGCAAAGCCAAGATGTTTTAGTTTAACATTGGTAGTATTATCCTTTTCTGTTGCCATAAATCCACCAAGGTGTGCATGAATATCGAAGTCGATTTTATCGGCTAAAAGATTTTTATGTGATTTATCGGCCAAAAGCTGCCACCAATGGAAAGCACTTCTAACGCCAAAAGCATGGCTCAAAAACAATACATTCGATTTTGTAAATTTTTGAAAAGAAACACCATAATACGCACCAATAGATGCATATTTATGAGGATTGTAATCCAGATTTAAGGTAAACCCTGGAATTAAGCCGGTATAGTAATAATCATAGCCAAATCCATTCTTTATTTTAGAAAAACCCGAATGATGTCCAAAGTTTATAGTTGGTTGAATGACAAAATTATTTTTTGCTGAAGCTCCTTCTTTTTCCTCCGATTTATTTTTATCTTTTTTTGCCTTCTTTTCGGATTTTACTTTTTTAGGATTTTGAAGTTTATTATAAAAATTATATGCTGATAACTCCTCACCAAATGCAAGCATGTTGTTCCCAAAAAATATCAAAAGAAAGAGTGCTATTGTACTAAATGTTGTTTTATTTTTCATTAGAACAAAAGTAAAATTATTCTTTTGAGTTATTGCAACTAAATTGAAATTAATACACATTACTCCAATAGGATATTTCCATTCCGGAATATATAACAACAAATATTCAAGTAAAAAAGTATTATAACCCAAAAAATTCAAATCTTATTGATAACAATTATCTCATAAAACAGTAGGATTTCTGGTTATAAAAAAAGGAAATAAAAAAGGCTGCCTAAAATCAGACAGCCTTTTTATTGTATTTAAAATTTTTAGATTACAGTTTGATAGAAACACCGTCTTCCCAAATGCTTTTTCCATAACCCAATTCTGTGTAAACACCAATCTTATCTGTGAAGAAGTATTTAACACCAAATTGTGGACCAGCAAAAATAATTCCGCTTACTGCGCTACCGCCTCCTTTGGAAGTAGTTACACCTAAACCTGTACCGAAGTTTAACCCTACATATACGTCTAATTTATCAGCAATGGCTACACCTTTTCTATCGCCAATCATTTGCATGAAGTGGAAATTAGTTAATATACCTACTGGTAAGTAGAATATACCACCACCGCCAAAAGCTCTACCACCTAAGCCGGTAACTAAACCTACTCCAACATAATCGTGAACCCCAAACTCTGCTTGCAAAGAGAGTGTTCCAGAGTACCAGAAGCCGCCCCAGCCGCCCCAACCACCATAGTAGCCACCGCCACCATATCTAGAGAAACCGCCTTTGCCAAAAGCACCAATATACGACGATAAACCTACCCCTATATTGATTTGTTTGGAGCCCTTTCCTGCAAAAGCACCACCTCCGCTAGAAGATTTTTTTCCTTTTGCTGCTGCATACGTGTTTAGGTTAGAAACTTTTAATCCTAACTGTTCTGCATACGTACTTGTTGTAAACAGAACGATTGCGATAAACGCAAATAATTTTACTGACTTTTTCATATTTAGTAATTTTTATGGCGCTAAGTTATAATTTATATCAATACTAGATATACCTATTTGCAAGTATATTTTTACAATTTTTAACTTATTCACATTTTCTCCACAATGATTGCACTAGCACCACCGCCACCATTACATATTCCTGCAGCTCCTATTTTTCCATTTTTTTGTTTCAAAATAGAGATTAATGTAGCCACTATTCGACATCCGGAATTTCCAATTGGATGCCCTAATGCCACTGCTCCTCCCCAAACATTGGTTTGTTCGTGAGTGATATTCATTTCTTTCATATTGGCTAATGCCACTACAGAAAATGCTTCATTGATTTCAAAAAAATCTACGTCTTCGATTTTTAAATTTGCTTTTTGCAATGCTTTCGGAATTGCTTTGGAGGGCGTAGTAGTAAACCATTCTGGCTCTTGGGATGCATCGGCAAAAGAAACAATTTTTGCTAAGGGTTTCACGCCTAATTCTTTTACTTTTTCTCCACTCATTAATACCATGGCGCTTGCACCATCATTTATTTTAGAGGCATTGATAGCGGTAATCGTTCCTTCTTTTTCAAATGCTGGTCTTAATGCGCCCACTTTATTTTCATCTAATTTTTTATATTCTTCATCTTCTGCAATAATAGTTTCTCCTTTTTTGGAAGCTATCACTACAGGAACAATTTCATCTTTAAAATAATTGTTTGCATAAGCGTCTTGTGCTCTTTTATAAGAAGCAATGGCATACGCATCTTGGTCTTCGCGAGAGAAAGAATAATGCTTAGCACAAACTTCTCCGGCATTTCCCATCATATATTTTTTATAAGGGTCTTGTAAACCATCTCGTACTATAGCGTCTAAAATTTCTCCATTCCCATAACGGATTCCGGTTCTGCCACTTGGTAAATAATGCGGTGCATTAGACATACTTTCCATTCCACCGACTACCACTATATTATTGTCGCCCAACATAATAGATTGTGCTCCCAACATAATTGCTTTCATACCCGAAGCGCATACTTTATTTATCGTAGTGCAAGGCGTTTTAGTATTAATTCCAGCGGCAATAGATACTTGTTGTGCCGGTGCTTGTCCTACATTGGCTTGCAATACATTTCCGAGATATACTTCATCTATTTGGTCGCCAGAAACACCTGCACGCTCCATAGCAGCTTTCACTACCGTTTTTCCTAATTCAATTACATTTACTCCGGCTAAAACGCCCCCTAAACTTCCAATTGGCGTACGTGCCATCGAAACAATAAATACTTCTTGCATAATAATTCAATTTTGCCTTGAAATTAGGCATTATCAGTAGGAAAATATATTAATTCAGGTGAAATTTAGATTATTTCGTATCAACGTTTATTCAAATGAAAATGCTTGACATAAGGAGTGCGGATTTCTCCATCTTTTACTAGCCATGTCATCGACATTTTTTGGGGTATGTGTACTTTATCTACTTCTTTAAAAGTACTAAAAACTCTATCCCAAAAACGTGTGGTCACTCCGTGATTCATTTTTGGATTATGAAAATGATGATAAAAGTGATGTTTGCGCAAAATAATAAAAGGAGCTATCAATGGCTTTGATGCGTGATAACGGTAATGTGTTATTTCATACAAACTATACATACCTAACAAGCCTATTACAAAAGCGGCAGAATTTAAAGCACCATTAAACATATTTACCAAAAGAAATATAATTATTGCTACTATTGCTGCCGCAAGTAGTTTTTTATATGCAGGTGCAAAATAATGTACTTTCGCATGATGTTGTGTGTGTTCTGTTTTAAAGAAATTTTTGCCTTTGTGCTCATGTCCTAAAAAACGATGCATCATATATTCCAAAAATGTCCAACTAATTGCTCCAATTGCTAAAAATAAAATCCACATAATAATTTGATTTTAATGAATGACAATCTAAGTTACATAAATACCATTACTTTCAATATAGTAGAAAAAATTATTTTCTTAAAAGTCGGTTAATAATTTTATACATTTGCTACCATCACAATAATGAAAGCACTTACACGCACCATTTGGCTACTTTCTATTATTAGTATGTTTGCTGATGTAGCCAGCGAAATGTTATATCCTATCATTCCTATTTATTTAAAAACGATTGGCTTTTCTGTGGTGTTAATTGGTATTTTAGAAGGAGTGGCAGAAGCTACTGCCGGACTGAGTAAGGGTTATTTTGGAAGGCTATCGGACCAAACAGGAAGGCGTGTACCGTTTGTACAAATTGGATATTTTTTAAGCAATATTTCTAAACCAATGATGGTCGTGTTCGTGTATCCTTTTTGGGTATTTATGGCGCGTACTTTTGACAGAATGGGCAAAGGGATTCGCACGGGTGCGCGTGATGCTATGCTATCCGATGAAGCAACTGAAAGCACAAAAGGGATGGTGTTTGGCTTTCATCGCTCGATGGATACACTTGGTGCGGTGATAGGCCCTTTATTGGCATTGTTGTTTCTTTATTATTATCCCGGTCAGTATAAAGTAATTTTTCTTCTATCCTTTATTCCGGGAATATTTGCTATTCTCATTACCTTTTTTTTAAAAGAAAGCAAGCATTTAGTAAAAAATACTACTTCTCAAAAAGGATTATTTTCATTTATACATTATTGGAAAGAAAGCCCCATTTTATATAGAAAAGTAGTAGTAGGTTTTTTAGTATTTGCATTATTCAACAGCTCTGATTTTTTTCTACTTTTAAAAGCAACACAAGCAGGATTGAGCGACACGTGGGTGATTGGTATTTATGTTTTTTATAATTTAATATATGCTATTTTCTCTTTACCTCTTGGTATTTTAGCAGATAAAATTGGATTAAAAAAGATATTTATTTCAGGTTTATTGTTGTTTGCCATTGTTTATTTTGGAATTTCCATCAGTACTTCTCCTTATTATTTTATTGCTATTTTCTTTTTATATGGATTGTTTGCTGCGGCTACAGAGGGTATTTCAAAAGCGTGGATTAGTAACATTACCGCTAAAAAAGATACCGCTACTGCTATCGGCACATTTGCAGGATTTCAAAGCATTGCTACCATGCTGGCAAGCTCTATTGCCGGTATAATTTGGTATAACATTGGAGCAGCGGCTACTTTTTTGGTAACGGCTTGCATGACAATTATAGTGGTATTGTATTTTATAATTTTTATTCCAAATACTAATAGAAAATAGATTTTATTTCCTATAAACTGTTTTATGTTTTTTTTGGTTTTTCAATCTAAATTTTATTATTTTTTTATCTCATCGTCTTGATATAATCTAAATTGTATAACTTTAAATAAAAATGCTAAGTTCTGGTGAAATATTAATACGTTTGACATTGGCTTCTTTATTTGGCGCATTAATTGGGTTAGAAAGAGAGCGGAAACATTGGTCGGCAGGATTACGGACACACATGATGGTTTGTGTGGGTTCTTGTTTAATTATGATCGTCTCTGCTTTTGGATTTTCTGATATTTTAGGCAAAGAACATGTAGTATTAGACCCATCAAGAATTGCAGCACAAGTGGTGAGTGGTATAGGTTTTATTGGTGCGGGCACCATCCTATTTTTAAAACAAGGCACCATTCGTGGGCTGACGACTGCTGCAGGATTATGGACAGTGGCAGCAATCGGATTGGCAACCGGTAGTGGATTGTATTTTGCCGCTGGTGCTACAACAACCATTGCTTTAATTATCCTTTGGGGGTTGCAACCTTTGGAACAATTATATTTAAAAAAATTTAGAGATATGACATTGAGAATCGTAACGGATTCTACTATTGACAATACTGAATTTTTAAAAACTTTATTAAACAAGGAGAATTTAAAAGTGCAATCTTTTAATCTTGAAAAAGAAAAGGACAGTTTTATTTATCAAATTAAAATTGACAATGTAGATACGACCAAAATCGATTTTGTTATAAATGACTTAAAAGACAATGCTGTTATCAAGGAGATTTTTTGGACACAGTAAGCCACGATGAACGATGTACGATGTACGAATTACGATGTACGATGTACGAATTACGATGTACGATTGACGATGTACGATGTACGATTGACGATTAACGATGGACGATTAACAATTAACGATTAACGATGGACGATTGACGATTAACGATTAACGATGGACGATTAACAATTAACGATTGACGATTAACGATGGACGATTAACGATGGACGATTAACGATGTACAATTAACGATGTACGATTGACGATTGACGATTAACGATTAACGATGGACGATTAACAATTAACGATGGACGATTAACAATTAACGATTAACGATGGACGATTAACGATTAACGATTGACGATGTACGATGTACGATTGACGATTAACGATGGACGATTAACGATGGACGATTAACGATGGACGATTAACGATGGACGATT